>CALMMH010000063.1 GCA_937868145.1 uncultured Phycisphaerales bacterium | reverse complement strand
GGCCTTCGTCGTCGAAATAGCGAAGGGAGTACTTTGCGGATGATCTCAAAGTGGAGGGCGATGGTTCTTCTGATCTGTCTGCCGACCGGCCTGTCTGCGGCTTCTTCTTCCTCGAAAGATCCCGCTTCTCGACCGGAAATCCAGATCGTCGAGCGGGAGGACCTGCCGGGTGGGCTGGTTCGCGAACGGCTTCGCTTGCCGGCTTTCGATCCCGATGAGAGCGTGCCTGCCATCGCCATCCACCCGGCGTCGGGCGGTCCCTTTCCCGTGGCAATCTGTCTGCACTATTTTCAAGGAGCGAAGGAAAGCTGCGAGGGCTGGTGCCGCGATCTGGCAGCGCGAGGCATCTACGCTCTGGCCATCGACGCCTATCTCCACGGCGAACGGTCTGTCGCCGGCGTCTTTCACGGCGATGACCTCGCCTCCCTCGGCCAGGAATACAGCATCTGGGTTCATCAGACTTCCATTGCTCGCACGGCGCAGGACGTCTCGGTCATCCTGGACGCCCTTGCCAAACGTCCCGACGTGGACGTCTCCCGGGTCGGGGCGACGGGGTTTTCCATGGGAGCCAGCACGGCCATGGTCCTCGCCTGGCGAGAACCCCGCGTCGTTGTCGTCGCGAGCATGGCCGGTGCGGTGGACTTCTGGTGGGATGTGACGAAGCTCCCACCCGGTCCCGAGCAGGATCGGCGGAAGGCTTCATACGGTCCGCGTCTTCGCGAGCTGGTCGCCTCGATCGACCCGAAAAGTCATGCGAGCCGAATCGCTCCCAAGTCGCTGTTCCTCACAAACGGCGGTCGCGACGGATACATCGATATCGAGTCCATCCGCGGCTTTGTGGCCGATCTGGAGCCTCTCTATGGGAGCAACCGCGATCGCCTGCGTTTCCTGCCCTGCCCCGAAGCGGGCCACGAAGTCACCGAGACCATGTGGAAGCAGGCTCAGGAATGGATCGTCCAAGGGTTGCTCCGGCCGGAGCAATCCCCGGGGATGGACCGCGGGAATCGATGACGACCCTTTGCGGAACTCCGTGCAATAGAACATGGATACACTGAAGAACCTTTATCGCATCGGACATGGCCCTTCCAGCAGCCACACCATGGCGCCGCGACGGGCGGCGGAACTCTTCCTCGCGGATCGCCCGGACGCCGCATCAATGCGCGTGACGCTGTACGGCAGCCTGGCCGCCACCGGCCGGGGACACTTGACGGACGCGACCCTCCGCGACGTTCTCGCTCCGCGCCCGGTGCAGGTCGTGTGGAAGCCCGGAGAGGAGCTTCCCGAACATTCCATGGGAATGGCCTTCGAAGCCCTGGACGCTTCCGGCTCGGTCGTCGGCGCGCGAACCTTCTTCAGCGTGGGCGGCGGCGCGTTGCTGGAGGACAAGGACCAATCAGCCAGCTATCCGTTCTCGACCGTCGAACGAATCCTTGAGCACTGCGAGAACTCGGGGCAATCGTTCTGGGAGTACGTGGAGTCCTGTGAAGGCAAGGACGTCTGGCCCTTCCTGGAGGCCATATGGATCGCGATGTGCAGCGCCTTGGAGACGGGTCTGCGAATCCCGGGAACTCTCCCCGGCCCGCTGGGGCTATCCCGTAAAGCGGGGTCGTTCTATCGCAAGGCGGGCCTGCTCGACGCGGAACTTCGATCGGAGGCCTTGCTGGCGGCCTATGCCTACGCCGTGGCGGAGCAGAACGCCGCCGGCGGCATGGTGGTGACGGCGCCGACCTGCGGCTCCTGTGGCGTGTTGCCTGCGATCCTCTACCGTCTCCGCGACGCCCTCCATGTGGATCAGGCCGACATCCTGCGGGCCCTGGCCACAGCCAGCCTGTTCGGCAACCTGGCGAAGAAGAACGCCTCCATCTCCGGGGCGGAGGTTGGATGCCAGGGGGAGATCGGCGTCGCCTGCGCGATGGCGGCGGCCGCGGCGGCGCAGCTCATGGGCGGAACCCCGAGCCAGATCGAATACGCCGCGGAGATGGGCTTGGAGCACCATCTCGGCCTGACCTGCGACCCGGTGGCGGGTCTCGTCCAGATCCCCTGCATCGAGCGGAACGCCCATGCCGCGGTGCGGTCTCTCAGTTGCGCCCGCTTCGCGTTCCTGTCCGACGGCCAGCACCGCATCAGCTACGACGACGTGCTGACGGTCATGGTCGAGACCGGACGCTCCCTGTCCAGCCTGTATCGCGAGACCTCCGCCGGCGGCTTGGCCCGCATCTACAAACGTCACCTGCTCAATGCACAACCACCCGAGACATGATCCGCATAACAGGATTCACGTTTGTGCTGGCAGGAATCGGAGACACCTGTGAGTACTGGTGAATCAGGAATCCGGATCCCAATACCTGTGAGCAGATCATCACCAAGAATGATCTGACAAAGACGGAGAGAACCTCGCTGTTCCCTCCGGGCAGCATGAACGGCAGTCCCTGGTGGTGGCCGAAGTCGATGTACGGCTATTCCGTGTTCGAGGGAGAAGACAGGGAAGGAGGAAGCAAGGAACTCTGGATCTCCCAGAAAGGATCCACCGCATATCTGTATTGCTTCCTCGAGTAAATCCCCTGTCGCAGGGATCAAAAACACCTTCGAACGCCGACGACGCGATCAATACCGCAGGGCATACCACAAGACTCCGATCCACTCGTGCAAGGCGACCGTGGTCTTTTCGAGATTGCCCACGGAGGGCCTGATTCTCCCCTGGAGACTGCGGCTGGGGTCGTAGGTGAAGTACACCGGCATCGGCACGATCGTGTCGTGAGGGAAGACCCGCTCGAAGACCCACACGGACCGCATCATGTGCGTGGCGGAGGTGACCACGCCAATCCGGCGGCCCTCGGCTTTCGGCAGGATCTTCGCCAGATTTGCGGCGTTTTCCATCGTATTGCAGGAGGTCGGTTCGATCACGATCTTGTCCTCGGCCACGCCGAGCGACACGGCCATCGTCCGCATCACCTCGGCTTCGCTCTCTTCGTCGGGCCAATCGCGTCCGCCACAGAAAGCGAGCACATCCGCCCCGCTGTTCTTGAAGTACTGCACGCCGCGATACACGCGAGGATACCCCTCCTCGCCCAGGTCCGCCTCCTGTCGCAGGGTCCCGGAAGGATACACGCCACAGCCGAGGACGGCAATGACGTCGACCGTGGCCAGGACCTCCGGCGTCGGAACGGCGTACCGATGCTCCAGCGAGTACACCAACCCGCTCGCCACCGGCTCCAGACTCGCGGCCAACAACACGACGAAGCCGGCCAGGATCAACCACCATCCGAATCTGGCGGTCCGTTTGCCGCGACCCAGACGAGCCATCAGCAAACCTATGGCCACGAGAAAGAGAACCCAACCGAGCGGTGTGGCGAGCGACTTCAGTAACCCCATGGACCATCCTTTGAATGAATGAGTGGCGACTCTTTATTCGCTGACGTACGCGCGGGCCCCGCTGCTGTAGAGGAGCGTGTCGGGCCTGTCCGCGGGAATGAGGATCGCCTCGACGGAAGGCAGACGCTCGATCAACGCCATCCCGGCCTCCGGCCCCAGTACGTTCACCGCGGTCGACAGGGCATCGGCCGTGATCGCATCCGAGGCGAGGATCGTGTCGCTGACCAGCTTGCCGGCGCCTTTGCCGGAGCGAGTGTCGAGAATATGGCTCTCCTTCTCGCCTTTCACGACGGCAAAGCGACGATAATCGCCGCTGGTGGCGACGCTTTCGTCCGCGATCTCCAGGACCAGCAAGTACTTGGAGCCGTCAAACTCATCCGGGGCCACGTTCGGGTCCTGCAGGCCGATCCGCCATTTCTCCTGCCCGCGAGGCGCCTGGCCGAAACAGCGAATGTTGCCCCCGAGGTCCACCATGCCTCCGAGGGCGCCTTCCTTCTGCATCGCCTCGACCGCTTTGTCCACCGCGTACCCCTTGGCGATTCCACCCAAGTCGATCCGCATACCCTCCTCCGCAAAGCGAACCGTCGCGGCCTTGTCGTCCAGGATCAGCTTCTTGTATCCAACCTTCCGACGGGCCTCCGCAAGAGCCTCCTCGCTCGGCGGCTCGTTCGCCTCGCCGGCCGTCCGCCACAGATCCACCAAAGGCCCAACCGTCACGTCGAACACCCCCTCCGAAAGTTCGCTGAAATGGATCGCCTGACGGAGCACTTGGAAAGTCATCGGATTCACAGGCATCGGCTTTTGGGCCGCGTAGCGATTGACCCGGTTCAGCTCGGAATCGTCGCGGTGATAGCTCATCAGCGCCTCGATGCGATCCTGAACGTCGAACGCCGCCTTGATGCACGCATTGGCCGCCCGCTCGCTCCTGGCGATGACCACCACGCGAGCGAACGTGCCCATGAGCAGACGAGTACCACTGTCGACCTCAACCGGCGGACGCCGGCTGATACTCGCATACAGCAGCCCCAGAACAAACGCCGATATGATCCCAACAGCCACGAAACGTTGTGTTCGCCTCACTGAATTCCTACCCAGTCAAAACTTACGGTTCTTCCATTCACAATATTCATCTCTCGCATCAAATCTCCCTCAATAGTAAATCGCAAAGGGTCAATCGTAAATGTATAATGGGCCCATGACTTACAGAAAGATCGAAATCATTGCCCCGCGTGTCGAGCGGGAGCTGTTGCCGTTCGTGCGGAAACCCGCCCGCTATATCGGCGGCGAGGTCAATCAGGTTCGCAAGGACCTGAGCCGCTGCGATTTGACCGTTGCTCTGTGCTTCCCCGACGTCTACGAGATCGGCATGTCCAACACCGGCATGCCCATCCTCTACCACATCCTCAACCAGATGGACAACGTGGCCGCCGAACGCGTGTTCTCGCCGTGGACCGACGCCGAGGCGATCCTGCGGCAGCGGAAAATCCCGCTGTTCAGTCTGGAGTCGAAGGCCACGCTGAGCAGTTTCGATGTGATCGGCTTCGGCCTGACCAACGAGTTGTGTTACACGAATGTGCTGAACATCCTCGACTTGGCCGGGATCAACGTCCGCCGGAGCAGCCGGAGCGAAACCGATCCCCTGGTCATCGCCGGCGGCGGCATGGCGAACTGCTGCGAACCCATGGCAGACTTCATCGACCTGTTCGTGCTCGGCGAAGGAGAAGACGCTGTAGTGGCTCTCGCGAACCTCCTCATCGAGGCTAAGACACAAGGCTGGAGCAGACGAGACTCTCTCCTGGAGGCTGCCCGACGGTTCGACTGGGCCTACGTGCCGCAGTTTTACCAATTCGAATACGACGGTCCCCGGATCGTCTCCTTTCGGGCGACCGAACCCGGTCTGCGGACACGATTCCGAAACGCGGTCGTCGAGGACTTCGAGAACGCCCCGGCGCCGGTCCGTCCGCTGGTCCCCTTCGTCGAAGCGGTTCATGAACGGGTCAGCATCGAGATCATGCGGGGCTGCCCGGGCCGATGCCGATTCTGCCAGGCGAGCTTCTGCCGACGGCCCATTCGCTATCGCAGCGCCGAGAAGGTCTTCGAACTGGCCAAGGCTTCTTATCACGCCAGCGGCTTCGACACCGTGAGCCTCCTGAGCCTGTCCACGGCGGACTATCCGCAGTTGGAGGAGCTCGTCGTCCGGCTTCAGGAGTACTTCGAGAGTAAACACGTTGGACTCTCGATCCCCAGTCTCCGTGTGGATCAGCAGTTGCATCTGGTGCCAAAACTCTTCACGTCCGTGCGGAAGAGCGGGCTGACCATCGCCGTCGAGGCGGCTGCCGAACGGCTCAGGCAAATCATCAACAAACCGCTGAAGGATGTCGACCTGTTCGCAGCCGTTGAGGGGGCCTACAAGGCCGGCTGGGAGAAGCTCAAGCTGTATTTCATGGTGGGACTGCCCAGTGAAACTCTGGACGACGTCAAGGCCATTGTAGGGCTCTGCCATCGCCTGGCAACGCTGCGGCGAGGCGTGGACGGCAAGACGGGCAGCATCAACGTGGCGGTCAGTTGGTTCGTCCCGAAGCCGCACACCCCCTTCGGCTGGCTCCCCCAGCGACCCCGCGAGTACTTCGACCAGGCCCGACGCCTCATCATCGACGAGAAGTTGCGATTGCGGGCCAAGTTCCTCATGTTCAAATTTCACGAGATGGATCAGAGCATTCTGGAAGCGGCGATGGGTCGCGGCGACAGGCGATGTGCGGACGTCATCGAAACCGCCTGGCGACGAGGCGCTCGGTTCGATCTGTGGAATGACTGCTTCGACTACGCGATCTGGCGAGAGGCTTTTTCCCACGCTCAAATGGATGTTGAAGCCGCAGCCCAGCGGTCCTTTGCCGCCGGCGATACGTTGCCGTGGGAACATCTCGGCGGTCCGGAAAAAACATACCTGTTGACCCACTACGACAGTGCGAAGGAGGCGATCGCGCCGCCCGGCGACGCCGATCCGGCGGTTCCCGTCGACCCTGCGATCTGAGATCGACGGGTGCAGTGGCTTGGCGGCGCGCAACCGGAAACGAGGAGGTCCTCCAACTCTGCCAGTGACAGGGCCGAGCCGTTCCATGCCCACACGTCCACCTCCCGGAAACCCGGGTGGCCCTCCACGTTTTCCCGGAATTCCGCAGGTGTCGCACAAGGCCGCTACAGTCCCCTGCGACTTCTGCCGATATCAAATCCGGCCAAAGTTCCGCCGTCGCATCGGAGGAAGCCGCGTGCGACGGAATAAAGGCTTATGATAGAGGCTACTCGTGAAGATCTCGCAAAGACAGTGGACCGCAGAAGACGGTTGGCGGATCGTTTCCTCCGCTGGGGCCGTTCATCAGGCTCAACTGGCCTTCGTGTTCGGCGACCTGAGCATCCTCAAGAACAACCGGCGTATCGACGAGATCCGGGAGTTCTTCCCGAAGGCTCGGATCGTCGGCTGCTCGACCGCCGGCGAAATCCTGGGGGACCGGGTCTTTGACAATTCCCTTACGGTGACCGGCGTATTCTTCGAGAACACGCAACTGGAGTTCGCCCAAACGGTCGTAGAGGGCATCGAAGACAGTCACAGCGCCGCAGTTCGATTGGCTGAAGCCCTCCCGCACGGCGGACTGACCCATGTTTTCATCCTGTCGGACGGGGTGGATGTGAATGGAAGCGCCGTGGCCAGAGGACTTCAGGGCAGGTTGCCACCCGATGTGGCCGTGACGGGCGGTCTGGCGGCACAGCAAGCCCTGTTCAAGGAGACGGCCGTAGTCCTGGATGCGGTCTCCGACAAGACAAGCATTGTTGCGGTCGGGTTCTACGGAAAAGCCCTCCAAGTCCGCTATGGGTCGCGGGGAGGCTGGAGTTCGTTCGGGCCGGACCGAATCGTGACCAGATCGAAAGCGAACGTCGTTTACGAAATGGATGGACAGCCA
>CALMMH010000062.1 GCA_937868145.1 uncultured Phycisphaerales bacterium | reverse complement strand
CCTGACAAGATCCTCCTCGGCATGCGCAGCATGTCGCTTCCCAGCGCCACCATGTATGGACATGACGGCCGAATCGACAAGATCGGCGAAAAGTTCGGCTATACGGCCTGGCACCCCAGCGGCAAGCTCGTCGCCTACTCCCTCAACGACGTTCGGCAGTTCTTCCACAACGCCAGGCCGGAAATCCACGATGTGGTCGATCTGGACTCGGCGATTTTCTATTACGACGTCGAAAAGGCCAAGATCAAGACCTGTCCCGCCCTGGCCGACAAGAAGCGTCTGGAGACCTATCCCGCCTGGACGCCGGACGGCAAGACGTTGTATTTCTGCAGTGCGTCGCTCCTGTGGACGGAACAGACCGTTCCGCCCGCGCGATATCGGGAAGTCAAATATGATTTGATGCGGATCAGCTACGATGTCGAGACCGACCGCTGGGGCGCCGCGGAGGTGGTGCTCAGCGCGGCCCAGACCGGTTTGAGCGTTCTTTTGCCGCGTGTGTCCCCCGACGGCAGGTACCTGTTGTTCTGCATGGGCGAGTACGGCTGTTTCCCCGTCTATCAGCCCAGCAGCGACCTGTACCTGATGGACCTCCAGACCGGGGCCTACCGCAAAGCGACGGTCAACAGCGAGTACGCGGAGGCCTGGCACAGCTGGTCGAGCAACAGCCGCTGGATCGCTTTCAGCAGCAAGCGGGAAGGGGGACTGTTCACCCGGACGTTCATCAGCCACGTCGATGCCGACGGCCAAATGGGCAAGCCGTTCGTTCTGCCGCAGAGGTCACCGTCCTTCTACGATTCGTGCTACTCTGTATATACGATGCCGGAGCTGGTGACCGGCCCTGTCCCTGTGGACGCCAAGTCGCTGGTCCGAGCCATCGAAGAGACTGCGCCGATGCAGGTGAACTCGGTCACAGGAGCCACCTCGAAAGCCAGCCGCACGGAGGCGTACAAGAGCGGCCAGTCGAGCGTGCAGTAGCCGGAGGTTGCCCACGCGTTTCAGAGGAATCGGAGATAAGGGAGACCCCTATCGTGACGAACATCGGCAGACTGATGGTGGCGGCCGGGATCGTGACGCTTGCCGCCGGAGCGAATGTCATCGGGCAGGACTGGCCGCAGTGGCGGGGTCCCAACCGTGACGGAAAGGTGGGCGGGTTTGTCGCGCCGCAAAGCTGGCCGAAGGAACTGACGCGAAAATGGAACGTTCCGGTTGGCCTGGGGGATTCTACGCCGGCTTTGGTGGGCGACAGGTTGTACGCCTTCGGCCGGCAGGGGATGTATGAGGTCATCCGCTGTCTCGATGCCATCGACGGCAGAGAACTCTGGAAAGAGATCTACCCCGCGGAGATGATCGCCGAGGGCCCCAGCGCGAAGCATCCCGGCCCGCGCAGTTCGCCGGTTGTGGTTGACGGCAAGGTGTGCGCGCTGGGTGTCGGAGCGATCCTCTCCTGTCTGGATGCGGCTTCGGGCAAGGTCCTGTGGCGAAAGCAATCCGCCGCGGACTACCTGGACACGCCTTGCCGTTTTGAAACGTCCATGTCTCCCATCGTGGTTGATGGCATGTGCCTCGTGCACGTCGGAGACGCGGAGCAGGGGGCGATTGTCGCGTTCGATCTGGCCGACGGCACGGCGAAATGGAAATTCGCGGGCGGCGCTCCGGCTCCTTCCTCGCCGGTCCTGATGACCGTCGACGGCGTCCGGCAGCTTGTGACCATCACGGATAAGCACCTCATCGGCGTCAGTCTGGCCGACCGGTCGCTTCTGTGGCAGGTTCCGTTCAAGGCCCGGCCGGTGAACAGCACGACCCCTGTGATCGCCGGGCAGACTGTGATCGTCACCGGATGGGAAGTGGGCACGCTGGCCATCAGGATCGCCCGACAGGGCAGCGGTTTCACCGCCGAACAGGTGTGGACCAACACCAACGTGCTGGCGGGAGGGGCTTTCACCACGCCGGTGTTGCGGGACGGCCTGCTCTTCGGCTACTCCACCAACGCCAAGTTCGTGTGTCTCAACGCCGAGACCGGACAGGTGCTCTGGGCGGACACTTTCGCCCACGGCCACACCGCCGCGATCGTCGACGCGGGCTCCTGTCTGATCGCCCTCGCGCTCAACGGCGATCTGTGTGTCTATGAACCCACGGACAAGCAATATATGGAACTGGCCCGCTACAAGGTGGGCGAGCCCGAGTTTTGGGCTCATCCCATCGTCGCGGGCAAGCGGATCTTCATCCGGGACAAAGACTCGGTCACTCTGTGGACCATGGAGTGACTTGCCCATGACTGACGGAACGTAGAAAGGACAAGACCATGCACGAACCGACATTCTCTCGCAGGCATTTTATCTGGACCGCCGCAGCCTTTGGAGCCTCCAGCGGTCTGCTTCGTTCTCAGGATCGGCCGTCCGAATCTCCGCAATCGGCCGGTTTGCCCGACCGCAGGTCGGTGGTTTCGGTGACCAATGGCGCCGGCCGCCGTCAGAACGTCTGTGATGCGCTCGTCGCAATCGAAGACCAGATTCTGCCCGTCCTCAAGACCAAGAAGCGAGTGGTGATCAAGCCGAACATGGTCAGCACGCGGAATCAACTCGCCTCGACGCACGTCGACGCCCTTCACGGCATTCTGGACTTCCTGGAACCGCGTTTCAAGGGGCCGGTGACGATCGCGGAATCTTCCGCCGGCTTCACGACGGAAGGCTTCGACAACTTCGGCTACACCAAGATCGCCCCGGAACACAAGCCGCTCGACGTCAGCCTCGTCGACTTGAACGAGGAAGGCAAGTACGAGATGGGCACGATTCTCAGCGGCGATCTGCACATGACGCCGGTCCGCCTGGCGGCCAGACTGCTGGATCCGGAAGCCTATGTCATTTGTTCGGCCATGCTCAAGACGCACAACACGGTGATCGCCACGCTGTCGCTCAAGAACATGGCCTTGGGCGCGCCGCTGCACAGCTCTCGCGCCGAGAGCCAACACTGGAACGACAAGCGGCTCTATCACGGCGGCGTGCGACAGACCCATGTGGACATCACGATGACCATCCAGAAGCTCCATCCCTATCTGGGAGCCACCGTCCTTGATGGTTGGGAAGGCATGGAAGGCAACGGACCGGCCAGCGGCACGCTCGTTCCCTCCCGGATCGCGGTTGCTTCCACGGACTATGTCGCCGCCGATCGCGTGGGCGTCGATGTGATGGGTCTCAATCCCGAATGGATCGGATACCTGGGTTTCTGCGCCCAGGCCGGTCTGGGTCAGACGAACCTGTCGAAGATCGAGATCCGCGGTCCCAAGTTGGCGGACGTGACGAAGAAGTACCGGATGCACGACGACATCGAACGCGAGCTTCGCTGGATGGGCCCCATGACGGAAATCCCCGAGAAGCTTGGCTGACGTGAGCCGCGTGCAGGGCGTCCAGCTCAGAGTGGGGGCGGCCGGAACTAGGATGGCGGCGATCCATCGCAGAAGGCAAGTCGCTCGGTCGCAGGAGTCTCAACAGTCTTCGTTCGATTCCGGGTGGCAGCGGCAAACGGCAGTTTGCCGATGGTCCTGTGAATCCGAGGAACCATCGGCAAGTTGCGAAGACTCCGTTTGCCGCTGCCACCCGGGCAGAGACTTGCGGAATCCGCCACCGAATGTCGGCCGCCTCTTGGAGCCTTCGGAGGATGTTTTTCCCCTGTTTGCCTCCCTTCCCATGGTATAATATACGTTCGGAATGATTCCGTATCTGTCATCAATCCTATTTGGGGGATGATAGAGCTGTCGGAGGCCGGGGCGCATCCAACGGATTGCGTCGCGCAAGGCCACACCTGGAAGGTAGGTTTGGAGGACCATGATGAAGGGTCTGTGCTGGATTGCCGCGATTTCGATCGTGGTATGGGCAAGCGTATCGGACGTTCGGGCCGAGCAGGTCGTTTTCAGCGAGATCATGTACCATCCGGCGGAGGGATTGCCCGAGTACATCGAGGTCTACAATCACACCGCGACGCCCTTCGACATCGCCGAGTGGCGATTGTGCGATGGGGTGGACTATGCGTTTCCGGCGTTCTCCACCGAGGGGGCGAGCCTGACTTTCCTTCAACCCTTCGAGCGAATCCTGTTGTCGTCCGTGGACGAGGCGACGCTGAGAGCCGCTTACGGCATCCCCTCGACCGTCCGAGTGTATGGTCCCTGGACCGGCAATCTGAAGAACGGGGGCGAGCGGATCACGCTGAAGGACAAGAACGGCGTGATGGTGTGCACCGTGGAATACAACGACCGCGGACGGTGGTCCCCGGCGGCGGATGGGACCGGTCATACCCTGGTGCTCAAGAATCCCGACCGCAAGATCGATGATTGGCGCAACTGGCGTGCCAGCGCCCGCTTGGACGGCACGCCGGGCAGCGAAGAACCTCAGTCCGCGGAAACCCCCGTGGCCAGTCCGGAGGTCAACCTGGCCGTCGGCGTTCCCTACGTGACCTACGGCGACGTCTGGAGGTACAACGACAGGAACGTGGACCTGGGGACCGCCTGGCGAGCGGCGGCCTACGACGACAGCAGTTGGTCCCAAGGCCCCGGCCTGTTCGGATTCGAGACCGCTTCGCTGCCGGCTCCGGGGCTTCAGACCTCTTTCACGAACTCGCAGCAATTGACCTATTATCTTCGCAAGGAGTTCGTCTACACCGGGACCACGCAAGGCGTGACGATCACGATCGATCAGGTTCTGGATGATGGGGCGGTCTATTATCTGAACGGCAAGGAACTGGGCCGGTCCGGCGTGGCTGAGGGTTCCGTTGCATTCACCACCACAGCCAGCCGCACCACGGGCGACGCGGTCGAGGAGCAGGCGGTGATCGTGACGGACGGCTCGGCTCTCGTCAACGGCCGCAACGTCCTGGCCGTGGAGGTGCACCAGACCAACACGACCAGCTCGGACCTCGTGTTCGGGATGCAACTGAACATCTCGGCGCCGAGCCAGGCGAGCTTGATGATCAATGAGGTGCTCCCCGCCGAGGAAGGCGTCGGGTTCATCGAGATCTACAACCCCGGAACCAGCCCGATCAATCTTCGCGATTACTACTTTACGGACAGCGTGACCAACCTGCGGAAGTTTCCTATTGTCGAGGACGTCGTTGTCCCGGCTGGAGGTTTGGCGTCGATCGGTTTCACCGAATCCGGTTTCACCGTCGGCAGCCCGGTGGGCGTGTGCCTGGTCAAACCCGACGGCACGACGATGGTCAATATCATTGTCGCGGTCCTGCCGCTGGATGGGCGGTCTCTCGGCCGCAAACCCACCGGCGGGGCTTCATGGTACCTCTTCACGGAACCCACCCGCGGCAGGGCGAACCTCAGCCTGGACGCCGTGGTTGCCCAAGTCCATTTGAATGAGGTGCATTTCGACGCCTCGCAGGCGGTGGACTGGGTCGAGCTCTACAACAGCAGCGAGGATTCGATCCTGCTGGATGGCCTGTTCCTGGCCTCTTCCGCGGATCTGTCGGATAGGACACCGTTGAGCGGCTCGCTGCCGCCCGGCGGCTTTGTCAGTCGCGACGTCGTGTTCCCCGCTTCCGACGGCGAGATTACGCTGTTCCTGGTCAACTCCTCCGGCACGGTGCTCTCGGCCCGGGGTCTCGAACGACCGGCGTTTGGGGATTGCCTCCAGGCGTTCCCCGAAGGGTCGGGCGAGTGGTACGTTTCGACAGAGAGCACCCGTGACGCGGCCAACGATCCGGCGAGGAATACGGACGTCGTGATCAACGAGATTCTATACGATCCGCCGTCGAATGAATCCTCAGGGGAGTTCATCGAGCTGTGCAATCGCGGCGATGTGCCCGTGGATGTCTCGGGCTGGCGTTTCGTCGACGGGATCGACTTCACGATTCCCGCCGGCACGACGATCCCGCCGCAGGGCTACCTGGCGGTGGCGGCCGACGCGAACTGGGTCCGCGATACGTATGGCGACATTCCCGTCGTGGGCGATTTCGAAGGCCGCTTGAGCAACCAGGGCGAAGTGATCCGACTGGTGGATGCCTGGGGGAATCTGGCTGACGAGGTCGATTATTTCTCAGGCGGCACTTGGCCCGACATGGCCGACGGTCGCGGCAGCAGCATGGAGTTGC
>CALMMH010000061.1 GCA_937868145.1 uncultured Phycisphaerales bacterium | reverse complement strand
GGATGTTGACAGATGGCCCAAGGATTGATAGCGTGCCGGGCTGTGTTGGAGGTTCGGATTGAATATGACGTGGGTGAAATCCCCGGTGTGGATCATCGTGGCGACGCAACTGCTGTTCACGACGGGCGATCTGCTTGCCCGAGCGAATATGCGGCACAGCCCGTTTGCGCTCTCGACGTTTCTGAGTTGGTGGTTTGTCCTGTACTTCGGGATCCGCCAGATCGCGATGTTCGGCCAGCTCTACGTGTTCTCCGTCCTGCAGGTCGGCAAGAGCATGGCGCTCTTCAGCGCCACGTCGCTTATCGTGGTCAACATCCTCGGGGTTCTGCTGCTGGGCGAGATCCTGTCTGTCCAGACTTACCTGGCCGTCGGTCTGGTCGTGCTGGCCTTTATTGTCCTGACACTGTGTCCATGAGGATGCGTCCGTCACCGGGTGGAATCGTGAACCGCGTGGCGGTTTCGCCGGTGAGGGAGTCTTTCGCGGGCCGGCCGAGTTCGAGCACGTACGGCTCCGCGGCGCCGGGCAGGTTCACGACCACAAGGGCCTTCTCGTACTCTCGTTGCCAGACGTAGCTGTTGACCTGTTCGCCCGGTCCCGACGGTTGGCCGATCTTCACGTCGTATTGCGGCAGCCAGTCGTGGCGGTGGCTCGTGTTGTCCGAAAAGAGATAGTAAAAATCGCCGATGGTCAGAGCGTAACACAGGCTCCATCGCATCGCCGCGGGGTCGGCAGGGGGTTTCTGACCTCGCTTCTCGTCGCCCGGCCAGCCTGCGCGGTCCCGGGTCTCTTCGAACCGCTCGATCAGGCTGATCGTGGGTTTTCGCAGGAGGGCTTCGGTGTGCTGCATCTTGCGGATGCAGTCGTCCCATTGCGTGCGGTTGTGACTCCAGCCGGACTCGTACATCATGCCGTTGAGGTAGGGGGCCGCGAAGTCGTACTCGCCGACCGCGTAGCCGGCGTTGACCAGGATCAGAAAGTCGTCGCCGACCGCCTGGCGGACAGCCTTGAGGAATTCCGTCCACGGCTCGGGCTCGTTGCGGAGGTTGTCGTAGAAGACGCCGTCGACGCCGGCCTCCTTGAGGGCTGCGGTCTGTTTGACGACGTGCAGGCGGTACTGCTCGTTGCCCCAGTCCATGCGGTGCGTCCCCGGCCAGAACTGCTGGCGCTTGCCGTCCTTGCGGAGCCACCATTCGTGGTCCTCGGGCAGCCAATCGTCAGGGTACTCATAGAACGGCAGGTCGCCCAGGATGACGACGTCGGGGTTGAGCGAGCGGAGTTTCGCGATCCGCTCTTTGGCGATGGCAATTGACTCAGGGGTGAAACCGTCGGCGAGACCCTTGGGCTCGCGGTCGAGTTTCAGACCGAATCGGCCGGACCCCGCCATGATCAGATCGTGCCTGGCCATGGCTTCGAGCGAGTTGTCGTTGCGGATCGACGCCCAAAGCATCGCGACGCGCGGATAGGGCGTCTTCGCGAAGTCTTTGTCTTCGGCAGTTGCCGTGGGCAGCCAACAACCGATCAGGCTCAGCAATAGCCCTGTCAGTGCACATGTCGCACGCCGTCGGTCACGTCGATTCGTCCCGGTCATCGCGGTCTCCTTTCAAGCCAGTCAACAGGCGTCGCCGGGCGGCTTGGTCACTGGATCGTGACCGCGGTGCCGCTGACGCTGACCATGAGCATCGAGCCCTGCGGACCCACGGTCTCGATGTCGATATCGATTCCGACGATCGCGTTGGCCCCGAACGATGCGGCCTCCTGCTCGATCTCCTCGAAGGCGATCTGGCGGGCGTCGCGAAAGGCCTTCTCGTAGGCTCCCGACCGGCCGCCCACGATGTCGCGAATGTTCGCCATGATGTCCTTGAAGATGTTGGCGCCCAGAATGGCTTCGCCGTTGACGACCCCATGATACTGCGTAATGCGACGGCCTTCAATGCTCGGTGTCGTTGTGAAGATCATTGTGAGTTCTCCTTATAGGCGTTTTCTCATTCACAGACGCGCGAGGAGGCGTTTTCTTCACGGATTTGCGGGCTTCTCCGGCTGCTTCTTGTTCATCTCGGTCTGGCTCAGGGCCGCCAGGCCGCCCATGGCGCCGAGGTTCATGGTCTCCAGGGCCGAACTCGGGACGATGATCATCGAGCCTTTCTCCTTGAGGCCCTCGAAGAGCATGTTCATGCCGCGAAGGTGCATGGCCATCGGGTTGGCTTCGTACTGCCTTGCGGCCTGGGCGAAGTTCTCGGCGATCTCCGTCTCGGCGGTGGCCAGAATGATTCGTGCCTGGCGCTCTCGCTCGGCCTGGGCCTGCTTGGACATCGCGGCCTCCAGATCCTTGGGGATGATGATGTCGCGGATCTCCACCGATTGGACGCTGACGCCCCAGGGGTTGGTCTTCTCGTCGAGGATCGCCCGCAGGTGGTTGCCCAGCTCGCCGCGATGGGTGAGCATGTCCGCCAGCTCGTGTGTGCCGATGATGTCCCGCAGCGCGGTCTGGGCCGAGAGCACGATCGCCAGGTAGAAGTTCTCCACTTCGAGGATGGCCTTCTTGGCGTCCCAGACCATCCAGAAGCAGATGGCGTCGACGTTGACCGGGACGGTGTCCTTCGTGAGCGTCGATTCGGAGTTGAAGTCCGTGGCGCGGATTCGCATATCGACGGTCTGGACGACGCTCTCGATGATCGGCACGATGAAGAACATGCCTGGTCCCTTGAGCCGATGGAACCGGCCCAGGCGGAGGATGACCGCGCGATCCCACTGGTTGGCGACCTTGAGGGCGAACAGGATGTAGACGGCCAGGAAGACGGTCACGCCCGCTACGGCGGGGTTGAACTCGGTCCATTGCCCTTCGATGAAGCGGTTGACAACGAACCCGGCCGCCAGGACCAGGATCGCGGCCAGAAACGCCGGCAGGTTCATCTCCGCGCTGGGCACTTTGAAGCTCTCCATGTACTTGCGGGCGATTGCCACCGGCTGTTCTGAGGCCTTACTCTTGAGTCTCATGGTTTGTCCTCCCTTGCAGATATACGATGATGTCTGTGAGTGTGAGGTTGTACTGGTGTCCGCGGGCGACCAACTCGTCGCAGATCTGCCCCAGCATACGCTGTTTCTCTGCGTCGCCGATCTCGATCTGCTGATCGCTGACAAAGGTCCCTGTGCCCTGTTGGGTGTCCAGCGTGCCGAGCAGTTCCAGATCCGAGTAGGCCTTCCGCACGGTGTTGGGATTGATCTCGAGTTGAACGGCGAGGTCCCTCACCGTGGGCAGTTGTTCGCCGGGCAACAGTCGCCCGGAGGCGATGCCGCAGCGGATCTGGTCCACGATCTGGCGGTGGAAGGGGACGCCGCTCTTGAGATCCAGCTTGAAATGAACCATACGATTTCTCCCGACTGAACTACAAGTCTAAAGAACTACATCTATCGTGTACTAGTACTATAGCACAATATTCTCGTTGGTCAAGATGGAAAATGCTCACGTCGCATAGATTTTGCTTGTTGATGTATTGACTATTGGTCATAATTGACTAATGGTCATACAGCAGGAATCATCATGAGCAACGACCATCGTAATACGGACAAGAATTCCGCGGATTCGTCGGAAAAACCAGGCAACCGGCGTTCCCGACGTCAGGCTGAGATTCGCGAGCGTTTGGTCCGTTCGGCACTGCGTCTGTTTGCCGAACGCGGCTTCACAGCCACGACGGTTGAGGAGATCACGAATCTGGCCGACGTGGGCAAGGGCACGTTCTTCAACTATTTCCCCAGCAAAGAACATGTCTTTGCGGCCCGTGCCCGTGGGCAGGCGGAGACGATCGAACGGTTTCTCGCAATCGCTCGCGAGTCGAGCGAATCGATGAACGAGCTGTTCTACGAGCTCACCATGACGCTCAGCGAGGGTTTCGAGGTGAGCCCTGCGATCTTCCAGAGCATCGTTGTCGCCGTTTCCTCGAATGAAGCGGTGCGGGGAATGCTGTCGGAGGCCCTGGAGCAGGGACACAAGCCCATGGCGGAGCTGTTGTCGCTGGGGCAGCAGCGAGGCGAAATCCGCAGCGACAGCCCGGCGGCAGAACTGGCGATGACGTTCCAACGGATCTTCTTCGGAACCGTGTTTCTGTGGTCGGTAAATCCTCACAGACCGCTGGCCGACTGCCTGAAGGAAATGTCGAACTTCCTGGTGCCGCCCATTCGAAAGGGTTCAGAATGATCACGAATCCCAGTACAGGAAGCCATATTGGCGGAGCGACTTCCCGTTGGATTGTCCTGGCCGTGATGTTTGTCGCCGCGGGCTGCGAACGGACCGACGATGGCAAGGCTCAGGGCTATGTCGAGGGGGAGTATGTGTACGTTTCTTCGTCTGTCGCAGGCACGTTGGAGACTCTACATGTTGCGCGAGGCGATTCGGTAAAGGTGGATGAGCCGCTTTTCGAGTTTGAGAGTACTCCTCAGGCCGCGGCTCGCAACGAGGCCGCTGAGCGATTGGCGCAGGCCCGTGCAGGCCTGGAGGATCTGACCAAAGGCAAACGCCCGTCGGAGATCGAGGCCGTCACGGCGCAGCTTCACCAGGCTCGTGCGGCGTTGGAACTGGCCGAGAAGGAATTCTCCCGCCAGGAGGGGCTCATTCAGGACGATGCGACGACCCCTCAGGAGCTTGATCGGACACGTTCCACTCGCGACCAGGCTCTTCAACAGGTCGCGCAGCTCGATGCCGAGTTAAAGACCGCGGAACTCGGCGCCCGCAGCGACCAGATTGCAGCCGCCCAGGCGAACGTCCGGGCCCTGGAGGCTGCACTGGCCAAAGCCGAATGGGAGCTCTCCCAGACCCGCCAGGCGGCGCCGCAGGCCGGCTTGATCTTCGATACGCTCTATCGGCCCGGGGAATGGGTGGTCGCCGGCCGGCCGGTGGTCACGCTGCTGCCGCCCGGGAATATCAAAGTCCGTGCGTTTGTCTCCGAAACGCGTATCGGCGTGATTCATACCGGCGACGAAGTGCGGGTCTTGGTGGACGGCGTGCCCACGACCGTCCTCGGACGGATCAGCTTCATCTCGCCCAAAGCGGAGTACACACCGCCGGTCATCTACAGCCGCTCCAATCGCAGCAAGCTGGTGTTCCTGGTTGAAGCGGTCTTCGACCCCAATGTGGCGGCCGGTCTCCATCCGGGCCAGCCGGTCGATGTGGAGTTTGGGTCGTGACCTATGGCTGACGATCTCGCCATCGATGTGCGCGGAATGACGAAGCGGTTCGGCGGACGGACCGCGGTGGATCACGTCGATCTCCAGGTTCGCGAGGGGGAGATCTGCGGCTTCCTCGGTCCCAACGGGAGCGGCAAGACCACGTTCATCCGCATGCTCTGCGGCCTGCTCCAGGCCGACGAAGGCAGCGGCACATGCTTGGGCCGCGACGTGATTCAGGACAGCGAGGCCATCAAGCGCCAGGTCGGCTACATGACCCAAAAGTTCAGCTTCTGGGAGGATCTGAGCATCCGCGAGAACCTCGACTTCGTCGCGAGAATGTATTTCGTGAAGGATCGCAAGGAGGTGGTGCGCGAGAGCCTCGACCGGCTGGGCCTGACCAAGCGGAAAGACCAGCTTGCCGGCCAGCTCTCCGGCGGCTGGAAGCAGAGGCTGGCTCTGGCCGCGTGCATGATCCACCGTCCCAAACTGCTGTTGCTCGACGAACCCACCGCCGGCGTGGACCCGAGGGCCCGCCGGGAGTTCTGGGAGGAAATCCACGAGCTCGCAGGCCAGGGCCTGACCTTCTTGATCACCACGCATTACATGGACGAAGCCGAGAGGTGTCATCGGCTCGCCTTCATCCTCAACGGCAAGCTGCTTACTCACGGCAGGGTCGACGAGGTCATCGAGCAAGGCCACCTGACGACGTGGTCTGTCAGTGGTCCCAACCTGCTCAATCTGGCCGCTCAGCTTCGCGGTCGTCCCGGCGTGGAACAGGCGGTCGCGTTCGGCAGCGTGCTTCACGTCAGCGGAAGCGACCCGGCTGCGTTGGAACAAGCTGTCGCGCCTTTCCGAACCCGCGAACGCGAATGGCGACAGATCGAGTCCGGTCTCGAAGACGTGTTCATCCACTTCATGGACGCGTCGAAGGGGGGAGGGACGCCATGAAGGGACATTGGGAGTTCTCGCTGCGCCGGTTCTGGACGATGGTCATCAAGGAGTTCATCCAGATGCGACGGGACCGCGTGACCTTCGGCATGATGATCGGCATCCCGCTGCTTCAGCTCGTTCTGTTCGGCTTCGTCATCAACTCGGACCCCAAGCACTTACCGGCCGCGGTGCTCCTGGCCGATCGCGGTCCGCACGGCCGCACGCTGCTGGGGGCAATTCGCAACAGCGGTTATTTCGATTTCGTCCGTGAGGCTCGGACCGAGGCCGAAGCCCAAGAGATGCTCGCCCGCGGCGAGGTCCAGTTCGTCGTCAGTATTCCCGAGAATTTCACTCGCAGCCTGCTCAGGGGTGATCGGCCCGCCGTGCTCGTCGAAGCCGACGCCACCGACCCGGCGGCGACAGGCAATGCGGTCGGCGCCTTGCGGACCCTGATCGATGCCGCATTGTCGAACGATCTCAAGGGCCCGCTCGCCTTCCTGGCCCCGACCGTGGGGCCGGTCGATCTCCGCATCCACGCGATGTACAACCCCGAGGCCATCACGCAGTACAACATCGTGCCGGGATTGATGGGCGTTGTTCTGACGATGACGATGGTGATGATCACCGCTTTGGCAATCACGCGCGAGCGGGAGCGGGGCACGATGGAGAACCTCCTGGCGATGCCCGCCCACCCCGCCGAGGTCCTGGTCGGCAAGATCGTCCCGTACATCCTCGTCGGCTACGTCCAGGTGAGCCTGATCCTGGTCGTCGCAAGAGCGTTGTTCCACGTCCCGATGGCGGGCAGCCTGCCCTTGCTGTTTGCGGTGTCCCTCGTCTTCATCGTCGCCAACCTGGCCATGGGGATCATGTTCTCGACCGTCGCGGCCAACCAGCTCCAGGCCGTGCAGATGGCGTTCTTCTTCTTCCTGCCGTCGATGCTCCTGTCGGGTTTCATGTTCCCCTTTCGCGGCATGCCGCAGTGGGCCCAGGCGATCGGCGAAGTGCTCCCGTTGACGCATTTCCTGCGAATCGTCCGCGGTATTTTGCTCAAAGGCAACGGCTTCCCCGAGGTGATCCGCCAACTCTGGCAGATTGCCGTATTCGCCGCGGTCGCGCTGGCCATCGGGATCAAGCGATACCGCCAGACACTGGACTGACCTGCTCGTAGTGTGCCCGAAAGGGCATATCCTCTCTTTTCATCCGAGGATAAAGACAACGCCTTGCGGCGTCACTACGAATGTCTTCTCGCCTCCTGCAACTTTTTCCGATACGTCGTGGTTTTTTTCTCTTGCAGTCTTTACAACTGTAGAGTATCCTCGTCAACGTTAAAGCGATAAGGAGGTTTGTATGGCGACGAGAGAATCCGAGCTGACCGAGGCCGAATGGGAGATCATCCAGGTGGTGTGGGAGAACGAGCCCTGCGCGGCGCCGACCGTCCAGGAGAAACTGGCCGCCCGCAAGAAGTGGACCTACAGCACCGTGAAAACCCTCATGGACCGCATGGTGACCAAAGGCCTGCTCACGACCGAGCGAATCCGCAATCTGATGCTGTACCGTGCGGCCATTCGCCGGGAGGACGCTCAGCGAGGCGAGTTGCTCAAGACGGTCAAACGCGCCTTCGGCGGGGCCTTCACCCCGATGATGCAGTTCATGGTCGAGAACGACACGCTCTCGCAGAGGGAACTCAACGAACTGGAGTCGCTGCTCCGCAGGAAGCGACGGCGAGAGACGAAGGAACGAGAGAAGTAGTCTCGGTGTAACGAAATGCTTCGATAGGCGTCCTCAGAAGCGGAGGTATGGCCATGAATGCGATAGTGGAAATGTTCAATGCGGCGGGCAGGGCGTTCGTCGGATTCTCGCTGCCCATGTTGATCCAGTCGTGCGTCCTGATCCTCATTCTGATCGCGGCGGACACGGTCCTGAGGCGCCGGGTCCGCGCGGTGTTTCGGTACTGGATCTGGATGCTCGTGCTCGTGAAACTCGTGCTGCCGCCGTCGCTGGGCTCGCCGGTGAGCGTCGGCACGTGGTTCGGCGACACGCTGGAAGTCCCGGCGTCGTCGTTCCTGGAGCCGCAGCCGCTTGAGCCTCAACCGCCCGAGGCGGTGGAATTGTCGCCGGCTGTCTCCGACCTTCTCTTTCCGCCGAACCCTGTAATTGCGGAGTCATTTGCGTCGTCTCCAACGACGACGCCCGCATCGCCGGCGGAAGTGGGAGCCGTGGAGACAAGGACGCCCATCCAGACTCCGGCCGTGTCCCTGACTTGGCAGGGTGCGACGCTGCTGGCCTGGGCAATTGTCGTGCTCGCGCTGACGCTGTTGCTCATCCAGCGGGCGTTCTTCGTGCGAGGGCTTCTCGGGCAATCGGAGGAAGCGAGCCGCTCCATGCTGAACGAACTGGAGACCTGCCGCCAACGTCTTGGCTTGCGAAGGCGGATTGCCCTTCGGCTTTCGCCCAACGCGACCAGTCCGGCCGTCTGCGGCCTGCTGCGACCGGTGATCCTGATCCCGCAGTCGATCGCCCCGAGGCTTCAGTCGCACGACCTCCAGGCGGTCCTTCTTCACGAACTGGCCCACGTCAAACGCGGCGACCTCTGGATCAATCTCATCCAGACACTCCTTCAGATCGCGTACTTCTACAATCCGCTGCTGTGGCTGGCCAACGCGATGATCCGCCGG
>CALMMH010000060.1 GCA_937868145.1 uncultured Phycisphaerales bacterium | reverse complement strand
ACGCCGACCGCTTCGAGCAGGAAAACGTCATGACGAAGTGGCTGATCACCACGACTGTGAATCACTGTTTGACGGAGCACCGCAAGCGGTTTCGACGAAAGGCGTCGCGGATCGTCAAACGTAGGCGGGACATGGCCGAGGGCCTTGCGGAAGGCGGCGGGGCGGATCGCGTGGGCCTCAGCGAGGAACTCGAAGCGGTCCGCCGGACCTTGGCCGAGCTCGACCCGTCGCTCCTGCTGGCGGTGGTCCTGAAGTACTTCTGCGACATGAACTCCGGCGAGATCGCGGAGACTCTGGAATGGAACGCGTCAACGGTGCGAAGCCGATTGAGAGAGGCCCGGCTGATCCTGGCGGGCAAGCTCCTACAACGAGGAATTGAACCATGAATGGACCCTGCAAAAAATTCGCGGACCGAATCGTCGATTACGTCGACGGCGAGCTGCCTCAGGGCGAGACGCAAGCGGTGGCCCGGCATCTGGCGGCCTGCGAGCCATGCCGGCGGACCGCCGACGCGTTGAAGCGGTCCCTCGGTTTGGCGAAGGTCCTCTGGGATGACAATCTGACTGAGAAGGCATCGCCGCCTGTGCTGAAACGCCATCGCATCCAAATCTACGCCGTCGCGGCGAGCGTTCTCATCGCGACCTCGGTGCTTGCGTTCGTTGTTGCGAATCGCCATTCGCGTTCGTCGATCCGTTTCGAAGACATAGAGCAGCAGGTCGCCGACGCAGGTTCCGCGGCCGAGTTGCTCGCGGCCACGCAAATCCTCGCCCGATGCGAGGGCACCGAATCGATTGTGGAAGAACAGTGCCGCTACATCCTCAGCAACTACCCCGGCACCCCGGCGGCAACCACGCTCCTAAACAACAATCCTTTCAGGAGGAATTGAAATGACTCGCGTCAGAATACTCACGGCGACACTCAGTCTTGCGGTCGTCCTCGCCTGTCCATCCTTGGCGGGCACGGAACCGAACGACGCCAACACTCCCTTTGTGTTCGAAGACAGTTTGGTGGAGCTGCCTTCGCCGTCCTTGCAGAGAGTCCCTGGTGTGAAGTCAACTTGGAAAGGAATGGTCACCTATGCGGCGGGCGTCCCGCTCAATTTCTCCGAGTACTTCGTATACCCTGGGCACGCAGGGGAGGTGAGGAGTCTCATCTCATTCGCAATGAAACGCGACATTTCCAGCGATCAGCGACGTTTCCTGGAGACGACATGGGGAGGGTTCGACGAGGACACCTCCCGCGTGAGGGAACGTTTGGATCCGCCGGACTGGTACGTCCCATCGGAGTATCCGAATTCACCGCAGATACTGCTCTATGCGGTGAGTCTGGACGATGCCAAGAAAATGGCGGAAGCGTACTTGCGATATGCCCAAGATAAGTTCAATAGTGAAGTCGGTGAAAAACAGGGTGAGGTCGAAAGGCTCTCCGAAAGGTTGACCGACGGACAAAAGAGACTACCTGAGCTGATCCAGTCCGAGGAGGTCACGGAAAAGTCGCTGGGCGAAGCGAAGAAGCAGGTTCCTTATCGCAGCGTGCAGCAGGCGCTCGATGCGGCCGCCGAACTTGACAAACTGCTCAATACTGCCCATGTGGAGATTGCTGGGATTCAGGCCAGGCTCAAGGCTATTGAGGCAGTCCCACCGAATCAACCTACGGCAGTGGCATCTCGTTTGCAGATGATGCGCGTTGAAGAATCGATCTCGCTGCAGGCGGCCGAGGCTCGTAAACGCATGGCCATGGAGCTTAGGAAACAGGCTGATACCTACATGGACCTCACGGATGCTTTCGCCCAAATCACCGAACAGAGAGAGAGTCTTGCCCGGAGCATGCCCGTTCGATCGCAGATGCTCCGTAGGGCTCAGCAGGCGTTGTCCGATTTACTGCAGAAGGAGCCGAAGATCATTGGCAACAAGGTGTTCCTCTATCCCGTGAAAAGACCCGATATGCCGGTGGAGAATTAGTCGGGCTTTGGGACTGTTCCGTCTCTGTAGTTTGCATGGTTGACTTGCGTCCCGGTTCCGGGGACAATGTCCTCCGTGACGACACGTGGGCACAACCCACACCGCAATTATGGAAAGGAGATGCATCAGATGGGACGCTTCGGCCTCAAACACATCGTTTGTCTGGGATTGATCCATTGCTTTGCCGCAGGGCTCTTGGCGGGGCCGTTCATGGGGGAGTATGAAGGCTCCTTCCACCCCGACCCGAAGGTGACCTTCAAGGCCTTCGCCAAGGTCGTGCAGGAGAGCGAGACGCTTTATCGCGTCGTGCTCTACACGGGGCCGGAGACTCCGGTGACCGAAGGCGCCTATGTCGAGATCTACGCTGTCGCCCAGGGCGACGAAGCACAGATCGTCGGCCGGTCGGGCGGTTACGGCTGGGGCGGCCAGATCAAGGATGGCAACCTCA
>CALMMH010000059.1 GCA_937868145.1 uncultured Phycisphaerales bacterium | reverse complement strand
CCCCTTGAGTCGCAGTGCTTTGCCTGTATAATGATCCATCCGTAGCTAAAGAGTGTGGTTCAGGCTGATGGGCGGCCAGGCTGTATGGGCGCCCGTCTACTTTGGTATGGAGATTCTGAATATGGCAAGTGCACCGAAAGCGAATGCGGTAGTAGCGCAGTCCGGCGGGCCGACGGGCGTGATTAACGCCTCGTTGGTTGGCGTTATTGAAGAGGCGAAGAAGCACTCCGAGATCCAGACGATCTATGGGGCGGTCCACGCCGTCGCCGGCATGGTCAAGGACGAATTCATCGATCTGAGCAAGCTCTCGGCCCAGACCCTGGAAACCGTGGCGATCTCGCCGTCGTCGGCCTTGGGGACCAGCCGGGACAAGCCGGACGCCGAGTACTGCCGCCGCATCCTGGAGGTCTTTAAGAAACGCAATATCCGCTACTTCTTCTACATCGGCGGCAACGACTCGGCCAACACGGCGTACATCGTCAACACCGTGGCCGAAGAGGCACGCTATGATCTGCGAGCCTTCCACGTCCCCAAGACCGTGGACAACGACTTGCTCGTGACCGATCATTGCCCGGGCTACGGCACCGCCGCCCGGTTCGTTGCCTGCGCCCTGATGGGCGACGATCTGGACAACCGGGCGCTGCCCGGCGTGAAGATCGACGTAATCATGGGCCGGCACGCGGGCTTTTTGACCGCCGCCGCGGCCCTGGGCAAGGCCCGGGACGACGATGGTCCGCACTTGCTGTACTTCCCGGAGCGGCCGGTCTCGATCGGCAAATTCCTCAGCGAGGTCGAGGCGGTGTACAAGAAGTACGATCGCTGCGTGATCGCGGTCAGCGAGGGCATGTGCGACGCCGACGGCGAGACCTGGGCCAAGAAGATCGCCCAGAACGCCGAGAAGGACCCGCACGGCAACATCCAGCTTTCCGGCACCGGGGCCTTGGCCGACTTCCTGTCCGCCCAGGTGAAGAACGGCCTGAAGATCAAACGCGTCCGCGCGGACACCTTCGGTTACCTGCAGAGGAGTTTCGCCGGGCTTCAGTCGACGACAGACGTGGACGAGGCCCGTCGCTGCGGTCGCCAGGCCGTGTTGTTCGCGATGCAGCAGGACAATGGCTCGGTGGCCATGAAGCGGCTCGGCAATGGCGCGAAGTACGGCGTGGAGCTGTTCCGCACGGAGCTCAAGAACGTGGCGGAGCACACCAAGTCGATGCCGGCTGAGTTCATTAACAACGACGGCAACGGCGTTACGTCGGCCTTCATGGAGTATGCGATGCCGCTGGTCGGCCAACTGCCCAAGACCGAATACCTCGGTGGCTGCCCGAAGATCTAAATTGTCGATCGAGTCCATCCAGGCCCCGGCCAGACACGAATCCCCGTGTTCGCCGGGGCCTTTTTATTGGGTCATCTCTTTCGACCGCTCCGACCGATAGCAAGAATATCAGGCATTTCAATTCAGATTCTTGTCCGTTCTTTGTTACCGTTGTGTTTCAAGCGGCCTTCTATCTACAGATGGATACTCCGGATCGGAGTGCGTAAGCCGGTTTGCTGTCGCAGGTTGCGTGATATCGAGGCAACCGGGTCGAGCAGGATCGCCTGCCGGGCCAAGCCAGGCAAACCTTAAGGTGTTGAAAACAGTAGAGTTATAAGTGGGCCTCACATCGAATCCATGGCATCGTCTTGTTTGATCTGGTCGGATGTGCCGAATGCCGGCGGTTGGCCGGGTGGGGAGTTGAGGCTCGTCGGTAATGCTGCCGCCGGGGAGAAAGGAGTATTTTGATGGATGCCGTAAGTGAAAAAATTCGTTCCCGAGCGTGTGGCCCCCGGAGAGTCAAGACAAGTCTCCGGAGTTCCGCGATTGGAGTGGTGGTCGGGATTTTGCTGCTGTCGGCGCCGCAGGC
Organism: uncultured Phycisphaerales bacterium; assembly: GCA_937868145.1. Lineage (GTDB taxonomy): Bacteria > Planctomycetota > Phycisphaerae > Sedimentisphaerales > Anaerobacaceae > PLanc-01. The sequence continues at coordinate 1,213 of CALMMH010000059.1, read as the reverse complement.
GATGAGCCAGATGCGTGGACGCGAGAGCGGCGGGGCCTCCCGGTCTTCCGGGCGGAGCCAGGCTCCCAGTGCGCAGGCATCGCCGCGTATGCAGGCGGCGCCTCGCATGCAGACCGCGCCGCAGGCATCGCCCAGGACTTCGACGATGAATCGGGTTGCGCCGACCAGGCCTTCTGTTCAATCTTCTCGACCGGCTCCGAGTCCGCAGATCAGTCGCGGGCCGTCGACGAGCCAGTCTGTGCCGAGATCGGCGGCTCCGAGCGTTAGTCCGCAGAGCCGCATGTCTGATCGGCCCAGGACAGTGGCGCCCAGCCAGAGCCCCTCTGTGAATCGTAGCCAGCCCAGCCAGTCGTTCAGCCGTTCGAGTCCATCCATCAGTTCGGGTCCGGCCAGTCCGTCTGTCGGCGCCGGTGAATCGGCGCGGTCCTTCCGTTCGAGCCCGACGCCGAGCGTCTCCGAACGCAGCGCGACCGGACGACAATCGATGGCCGACCGCATGGCGGCTCGACGACGCGATACCCAGGCCCAGTCGAACCCCTCGGCTGGGGCTGTTCCGTCCAGTCCGAGCACGTCTAGAAACGTAAGTCCAACGCCCAGCGAGAGTTCCCGACAATCCGCAGGAGCTGAGACGCCCCGGAGTTCGCGGACGCGACAGTATTCCTCAAGGATCGGATCGTCTGAGAACTCCTCTTCCGCTGCGACGGAACCAGCACGCGCACAAGACTCGACGGGCGTGGTTCGGTCCGCGACTCCGAGATCGGAGGGATCTGCCACCGAGCCAACGACGAGCCGACGTTCGCTTGGCAGCCGCATGGCTGAGCGACAACGATCCTCCCGGAGCACGCCCCAGGGTTCTACGCCGTCGGAACGGCCCGCGGGATCGGAGCGATCCGAGCGAGTTGCCGGTTCGACTCAGAGCACGCAACCCTCTGCGCAGCAACAGGATCCATCTTCTGCCGCCTCCGGCCGAACGTCCACTCGATCGAATGAAGGCCGAAGGGCTCTGGGGGGACGGATTGGCGAGAATCGTCAGCGCACTGTGACTGAGCAGAACGCACAGAGAGAAAATGGAACAGCCCAGGCCAGGACACAAAGCCCCAACGGGCTGAGCGGAAGGGTCCGGTCCTCCGGCGGAGCAGAAGGCAGCCGTGATGAGAGGGCGGGAATTCGTGAGCGTCTGGCGAACCAGCGAACTCAGGGCCTGGAACGGTCG
>CALMMH010000058.1 GCA_937868145.1 uncultured Phycisphaerales bacterium | reverse complement strand
CCAGATCCTGTCGTCGCTGGAGGCGAAGGGGTTCAGTCAGGACGACGTCTTTGCGGTTCATCTGGCCCTGGAGGAGGCCTTTCTCAACGCCGTCAAGCACGGCAACAAAATGGATTCCAGCAAGAAGGTGAAGGTGGACTTCACGGTGGACCAGGAGAAAGTGGAGATCGTCATCACCGACGAAGGCGAGGGGTTTGATCCCGGCGCGATTCCCGACCCTCGCGTGGGAGAAAATCTCTATCGGCCCGAAGGCCGGGGCCTTCTGCTGATCAGTTCGTACATGCACACGGTCGAGTACTCTTCGCGGGGGACCAGCCTGCGGATGGTCCGCTACAAAGGGCGGCCGATGCCGGCCCGGGGGAACGCATCCGTCGCGTGACCGGCCGAGCGAGGATTTTCGACGTCTGATAATGTTTGCCTCGCGGCGGGTCCATGGCTTGCGCCGGGCCGGAAACAGGCGATTGCGGCTCTCCGGAACGTCCCACGCAAAGCTCGAGTCCCTTCCAGCCGACATCCTTCCTGTTGCTGTTGGTTCCCTGGAATAGTGAAGGAGTCGGTCAATGGATTTGTGCAATACGAAAGCTCCCCAGACGCACACCCTTACGGAACAGATCGCCCAGGAAGTGTTTGAGGTGCTTCCCGAACGGGGGCCGATTCTGGTCATCATGGATCGCGACGGAAACTATTGGCCCAGCCACCCCGAGGAGTTCGCCGGCCTGGGCGTCGATGAGACTCTCCTGCGGGACCTCCGCGGCAAAGTGGACGACGGCGTCGAGCCGGTGATCACGCAGATCGGCGAGACGAGCCTCACCATCGCACAGTTGGCGACCGAGCAAACCAATTGCGGATACGTTGTCGTGGTCCTTCCGCGATACACTCCGGAGTCCACGCTCACCCACATCGATCTGGTCGAGGCGATGCTCAATGAGATTTCATTGATCGCGCGCCTTGTCGAGAAGACCCGCGTGCTGACGCAGGGGCACATGAATCACTACAACGGATTGGCGTTTTCCGTAAATTGACGGCGCCGGTTCACTCGCATTTCCATCCCGTCCGGCAAGGGGCCTCTGGAACAGGCGAAATCCCTCTTCCTGGGATCCCCTGGTCGTCCGCCGGCTTTTTGGGTTTGCCTGACGTCGCGGGGCTGCTATAATGCAACAGGAGCATTTCGCAGGCGTTGGCGGGGTGCGTTTTCGCAATCACCATGCAGGTTCAGGGCGTTTGAGTGAAGTTCCAGGTTTTCAAAGACGGCAAGGTCGTACGTGGTTTTACCCCCTCCGGCGCCTATTTGTTTGGCACGGATGGCATTAGCATTCGCCGAGCGAAAATCGTGTTTTCCGATGGTTGTGTCGAGTGCATCAGGCCGAATCTGGAGACCGCCGGGCTGGCTCTGCTCTGGCCGATCGAGGATTTCGGACGGATCCTGTTGCCGACGACCTGTTTGCCCGAGCGGGAACGGCCCTACGTCCTCAATATCGAGTTGGCCCGCGCCAAGCTCATGCAAATCACCAACCGGCGCGAGGATTGGTCGTTTTTCGACGATCTCGAAGGATTGGAGGAGATCGCCAAGGAGTCGCAGGACCTGTTCGTCCAGGCGATTCAGTGCATCAGGGACCCCGCGGCGGCCTCGAAACTGGCCGATGCCTCGTTGCAGAAAGCCACGATCTACTCGGAGAAACTCGCCGTTCGACAGGGAAAATCGCTGTTCGACAAGCGCCGCAAGAGCCCCGGGTTCGGCCGCGGCTGCCTGGGTTGCCGGGTGGATCCGAATCTTCTGACAAAACCCCAGTACGTCGAACGATTGTTCGAGTCCTTCGCCTCGGTCACGTTGCCGATCAACTGGGCCCGCATCGAGTCCCGCCAGGGACATTTCGATTTCTCCCAGATCGATAGTTGCATGGCTCTGCTGAACCACAAGAAGATCGTGATCTCCGCAGGGCCGTTGCTGCAGTTTACGGAAGATCAGCTGCCGGACTGGCTGCTTCGTTCCGGCGTCGGATTCGAGAAGATGCGCGAGATGGCCTACCAGTTCGTCTCCAAGATCGTCGCGCGATACGCCGGAGTCGTCCATCGCTGGTACGTGATCAGCGGCATGAACGCGTTC
>CALMMH010000057.1 GCA_937868145.1 uncultured Phycisphaerales bacterium | reverse complement strand
GAAGCAATCCTTCGACCGGTTCACAGATCATGACCGCCGCGAGTTTCTGCGGGCCTACTATGCCGGCGTGTCATTCATGGATGCGCAGGTCGGAAAGGTCCTGCACGCTCTGGACCGATTGAAACTGGTCGACAACACAATCGTGTTCTTCTTCGGCGACCATGGCTACCACCTGGGTGAGCAGGGATGGTGGAACAAGAACACCCTGTACGAGCAGTCGGCCCGCGCCCCATTGCTGCTGGTCGCCCCCGGCGAGACGGCGCCCGGCACGACGTGCGGGCGTTTCGTCGAATTCGTCGATTTCTACCCAACCTTGGCCGACCTGTGCAGCCTGGCGGCGCCGGCGAAACTGGAGGGGCGTAGCTTTCGACCGCTGCTGAGGCAACCTGACCTGGATTGGAAGGAAGCGGTTTTCACGCAAGTCCGGCGAGGGGCTGTGATGGGACGGACGGTCCGTACCGACCGATGGCGGTACACCGAGTGGGACGGCGGCAAACAGGGCGTGGAACTCTACGATCACCAGAACGACCCATGCGAGTATCACAATCACGGCGACGAGCCCGGGTGCGCCGCCGTGCGCGAACGAATGGCACGGCTGCTTCGCACATAGTCGCGGCTACTCCTTCTCGTTCAGCTTGCCTACTCCTGGGCTGCTTGTCGTGTGGCGATGGGTACGTATCCGACCTCCAGACCCTTTGGCGGTGTCACAATCAACGCCGGATCGATTTCCGCCAGTTCTCCAGTCGCCGGCCGCGCAAGATAGTCACGGTCTTTCGTCCAGTTCCGGTGGATTTGTTCCGCCCGCGTTTGCAGGTTCTCGCGTTCTTCCTTCGTCAAATCGGCGTTGAGCAGTGCCGGCTGGTCGGCAAATCGATACCAGTAGTACGTCACGACGCTATGGTCCCCCAAATGTGCCTGGAAAGGTCCTGCTACGGGGCCGGGCTTCTTCCAGCAACTGGCCGGATCGTCGGGAGTAACGTAGGGTTCGGGGCGATCCTCGGTCGGCCGTGGAAAGCTGACCGTGGCCAGACCTGTTTCCACCGGAACGTCCTTGGGTAGCACCGGAATCCACTGCGACTTGTTATTGCCATCAATCACCAGGCGGTAATACTCAGGGAGCGTCACCAGTGAGCCATCCTTGGAGTCCTTTCTCGTGACCAGTTGCTCGTTCCACTGGTACCCGAAGCTGCTCGGATCAGGCGCCAATGGAGTGGAAAAAGAATTCCAGGCAATGGACGCCCTTTCTCTCTCGGGGACGGAGGACGTATAGATGCGCCACGTTGCCCCTCCTTTTCCAGGGAACGTGTACATGCCGGTCTCCGCGGGGTCAATAGCGCCACTGGCCGGGGCTCCGCCTTCAAACCATGTCTGCACCGCATCCCAGAGCGACTTCTTGTTGTAGACGGCGGCATGGTGGAGTATCACCGAATCGCCTTGCGGCCCCCGGGGGAACGAGGTGGGGGCTATGCGAGCGTAGGTCTCACCCTTTGCGTCCTTGGCTTGGACGGCGGGGACATACTGGGTTTCCATCTGCATCGCACGATTCGGCCCGGCCGGGCGGGAATCCAGGAGCATTCCCGCCAGGCGAGGGTTGTCCACCGTCGTGTGGGACCAGAAATAGGGGGTAAAGAAGGCAACTGGACCTTTGAAGTTCCGCGTGTTCAGAAACAACGTCCAGCAGTGATTGCCCGTGGGGACGTTCTTCCCGGCAGTAGTGGATTTGGGCTCGGTCAGCGGCAGCGCCAGGTATCCGTAGCCGAACAGCTGGCCGCAGGTGCCTTGTTTCAGATTCAGGCCATCGGGGGGCCACAACAACCAGGGACTGAGTTGCGCTACACCGTAGTGGCCTTTGGGATTGTCCCAGTTCCGTCCTTTGCCGGCGCCGGGTCCGTTGGCCCATTCCACAAAATTCGGGACTACTCCGCCCATGATGAACTTCGGTGTTTCCGTGGCAAACCGCGTGTCACGCCACCAACCCAGGCCGCCCTCGATATCGGAGTACATCTTCTCAGGCGCGGGACCATCATACTGAGCGAACATCCAGGTGCCGAACAGACCTGTCTGAAAACGATGCCCCGGATATGTCTGCAACAACGGCCAGGCCGCCGCATAGATGGAAAACCCGGCGTTGTATGTCTCTTCCACTTTCTCATGAGGGACGAGCAGGTATCCGGCCATCTCTCCCTCCTCAATCTGACCGGCGGTGCCGGTCACAGGCACCAGGAGCCACGCGAGCACAAGAGCCAGACGGGAAATGAACAATGTCAAGGATTGTCTCTTCAACATAGGAATGTCTCCAGCAATTCTTCTTTTGCAGCCTCCAGAGTAGCATTTGAACACCATATGGCCAACCAGGGATGCCTGTCAACTGGCGTTTCGATATTGGCTGTATCCGGCCGCATACGCCAGTGCCCGATGGCATGCAGGCCTGTGGAGTCTTCTCATAGACCCTGGACCGAAAACCGGCGGCAGATCCTCATGGGGGCGACCTCCGCTTCCTGAGCATGCTGTAGTGCTGCGCCTCACCGGCAACGCCAAGACCTCCCCCATTTCCCTTATCCTATGGCCCTCCTCCCGTTTGGTCGATATCTCAAAGAAAATGCCGGGGGAACTGCTATGAACAGCATGCAAGATCGCGTTGAATTGCCAGCCGTCATGCCGGACGTGAACGGAGGATTGAGCCCCTGTCCCTCCGTCATGACCGAGGAAGAGGTGATCCGCTTTCTCCGCATTCCTGAGATCAGCGGTGCCACCAATCACCGCCACGTCATTGAGAACCTCAAACGTAGGCATGGTCTGCCCCGGATCCACCTCTGTGGTAAGGCCGTGTACCTCGCCGACTCTGTCCGGCAGTGGCTCCAACAGCGCGTCACCTATGGTTAACCAGCATCCGTTGTGGTACAATGGGGCTTGGACCACCCCAAGCCCTCGGCCAGCATCGGGAAGGAGGTAGATTATGAAAGAGCTGGTAAGG
>CALMMH010000056.1 GCA_937868145.1 uncultured Phycisphaerales bacterium | reverse complement strand
GGTCAACGAGAGCCCATTGTGGTCGGCGCCCGCGGGCCACGGATCGACCCCGCCGGGAAACTCCTCGCCATGGGAACCGTCGCTATAGCGGATTCGGTCCACGACAATCCAGCTCGGCGTCCCATCGTCTTCCAGATCCCCCGGCCGGCAAAGCTGGATCGTCTCGCCGGCGTTGCTGAGTCTGCCGGGACCCCACGAAAGAACCTGCACATTCGCCGGAGGCAAGAACCGGCTCAGGAAGAGAGCCGAATCCTTCACGAGCAGCAGATACTCCAGCGGCCCCAGGGTTATCGGCGGATCGGTGGGGAGTAGAAAATCAATGCCGGGGTCCTCCAAATCGTCGGTGAACCGCCACGGGGCCCCTCGCTCCGGATCGTACAGCGTCACGTTCGCGTCGCTGATGTTGAGCAGCTCGACGAATTCGACGTTGGTCGCTCCATCAAGGTGATAGAGAATCTCATGGATGACGATCGGGCCCACAGTCGGCTCGGCGTTGGCCTGGCCGGGCGTCGGCTCCGTCACAGGGACCAGGCTCGCATGGACTAGGGAGCTCTCATAGCGGCCGAACGTTACGCCGGGTTCGGAGGAGCCGAATTGGCTCTGCTCGCCGTAACCCGACAGACTCCCCTGCTCCCCGGAATGCAGAAAGATTGTCTCCCCCGTCCCGCTGAGCCCAAACGGCTTGCGACACCCGGAATCCGCGGCGTTGCCGAAGTACTGATTTTCCTCCAGGATGAGAAAGCCCTTCGCAGGCACCACCGTGCTGTCGGCGATCTGGTACTTGGTGAGATCATCCCGGTCGTCGCTGAGGAACCAGCCGCCGATGTCGACGGCCCGGTCGCTGGTGTTGTGCAGTTCGATCCAGTCCGGGCCCACGCCGGAAGAGTTGGCCAGCAGTTCGTTGATGACAATTGTACCGGGAACGGGAACCCCATCGGAGTCATCCCAACCGGGGGAACCGCCTGATGCAGCGCTGGGCCGCCAGGCGCTCCGACTGGTCCATGAGGCAACCGGCATTCCAACGGGATCCACCACGGTCAGCGAGAAACCCAGGCCGTCGGTGAAATCGAACCAGCCGTCGCGATATTCGAAGCTGTGGATGACGGCGCCCAAAGCGTCCATCAATTCGATTCGCTCGCCGCTGTCGCTCAGACTGCCGACGTACTGCCCTGCGATGGGAAGATCCGATCCATACCGGGCTTCGAGGGCTTCGCGGTTCTTGACGACCAGACAGTACGCCCCCGGCGCCAGCTCGAAATCCGGGAAGGTGAAATCGACGCCCTTTGTGAATCGCACAAGATTCAGATTGATGGTTTCAAGGCCGATGTTGGTCAGCTCGATGTATTCGGTCTCCGGATCGCTGGGGTCGCCCGTCTCCGCGGGATGATACATCACCTCGCTGATCCGCAGACTCTCTTTGACCGGTCCGACCGCGAACACCGCCTCGGCCATCGCGCTCCATGTATTGCCGTTCTGCGCGCGGGCCTTGACCAGCGTGCTCCGGGTCAGGGGGATGGGACGAACGTAGGCCTGGGGAGCGGCCGAGTCCTGAGGAACGGCTCCTTGACTGACGGAAAGCTCGGCGCCGATCAGGAAGTCGGAACTGGAGACCGCGGAGTTCAGACCCTGGATCGCCAGAAGATTGTTCCCCTGCCGAAGCGAGGAGACATAGGAGGACAGATCGATGGACTCGAAGAGGACCGCGTCGACGTCCTCGTGGCTGGCGCCGGCCACGGAGTTCCACGAGGGATCGCCCTCGAAGTTGCGGCGGGCCACTTCCACGCCGTTGAGATAGGCGACAAATCCGTCGTCGTATCGCATCTTGAGGGTCAGGCTCTCGATGGCGCTCTTGTCGCCGGTGAACGGGAACGGAATCCGGATACAGCAGGAGCCGTTGACGCCGTACATCTGGCCGCCGACATCGAGGCTGATATAGTTCTCGTAGCCGGTGCTCCGTTCGAAACCGACGCCGCCGGGCAGGCCCGAGGATGAGAGCCAGGCGGAATCGTCGAACGAACGAATGGACCGCCAATCCCCTACATCCGCACCGGTCGGAACCAAGACGCGTTTGGCCGCATCTTGCGAGACCAGGACAGTCGCAACGGCCGGCTGCGCGGGTTCGACGCCGGCCGGATCGGTCCCATCGAGCGTGTAGTACACCGGCGCTCCCTGGAGCGAGGAGACGATCTCGAGCGAATCGCCCGTGTCGGCGTGCCCGCCGTAGAGAGAGACGCCGCCGACCGTGAAGCTCGGGCCGGCAAACGTATAGACTCCTTCGCTGACGCAGGCGTTCAGGAAGATGCTTTGGCGGCTCGGGGTCCAGCCGGTGACGATGTAGGTGTTCATGTTGGTCAGGGCCGTGGCCAGCTCGTTCTGCATCTCGTAGAATCGCCGGCTGACGTTCTGCTGGGTCAGGGCCCCGCCGTTGAAGAAGTGCTTGTAGAGACGGTCGGCGAAGAGCAGGCGGAAACTCGGATTCGCTTTGAGCGCCCGATACAGGTAGCCGTTGCCGTTGCCCTGACTGTTGAGTTCGGAGAATCGGATGTTGTTCAACTGGCTGGACTCGAAGGTGCCTTCCGCGTCCCAGACGAAAAACTTCCATTGGCCCGTGTCGGACCGCTCGCAGGCGGCCGCCCAGTTGTTCTGCGGCCAGTCCCAATCGTTGGGCCACAGGCGAGCGATCAGATAGTCGATGAAGCACGGGACGTCGAGTTTCTTGCACAACTCGGCGTAATAAGCCGAATTGCTGAGGTTGTGGCCGCGGGCGTAGGCGATCATGGCGTCCCAGGAGGCCGAATCGCCGTCGCGGATGCCGTTCATCGTCATTACGTCCCAGGGCAGGTCGCTGCCGAACCATTCCTGGCAGGATTCCTCTTTCACGTGCTCGGTCGGGTTGTACAGGCCCTTGTACTGGCCGTTGACGAACAGGCTGGCGAAAGTCCCCAGGCACGCGACCTGGCCCATGTCCCGGTGAAGCCGACGGAGCAACTCGTCCTTGATGAACGGGTTCGTCTGGTCGTTGTGTCCGGCCCGGAGCACGATGGTCTCAAATCGCTCAGCCGTGGACTCCTCAAACAAAGGGTACTCCAGCCGGCTCGGGCCGTACTCGCCCCGGAAATACAGTCGAAGGCTGATCTTGCCGGAGCCGGACCAAGTCCCGTTCTGGCGCATGTACCGGGGCCGCATATACGGGCTGCCGTGCACCCGCAGGCCGCAATCGACCTGGAATCCGTCGTCCTCGTTCGGCACGAACCACTCGGCCGAGACGGGCCGCTCCAGGTCGCGGTTGTTCATGTTGTTGTAACTGCCCGCGCCGGTGGCGGTCCAGACGCCGTCGACGTAGCTGCCTCCGACGATCGCCATGACGCCGTTGGGCTCATAGAAGGTGTCCCCATCATCGCCCACGAGCGAAATGACCGGCAGCGATTTCACGGCCGCGCGGGAGTCGAACACATACGTCTGGGTGTATATCTTGGTGGGCTTGTAGCCGTCCTTGAGGCCCATCGCGCGGACGCAGACCGTGCTGGCAATGTGGATCGGTCCGGTGTATTCCTTGCCGGGCAGCACTCGGTACCCTTCCGTCGCGTCCGGCGGAGTGCCATTGAACGTGTAGAGAATCTTGACGCCGGGAGTGGCCGTGGTGATGGCCAGATCGATCCCGGGCGTCCCTCCCAGCCGGGTCACCTCGGCGTTGTAGAAGCCGTGTTCGTGGCTGAACTGAAGCGGCGCGACCTCGCCCAGATAGCCCTCGTTGTTGGCCGCCCACGGCGTCGGCTCGCTGAAGAACCGCAGGGCATCGCCGCCGTCCGGATAGCGGCCGTAGGAGAGGTTCGCCGTCTGCTCGTCGAAAGCCAGACTGTCAATCAGGGTGATTCCGTCGGCATCGAATAGGTAAGCCTCGTCGCCGCCGGCGTCCAGTCGGAAACTCGCGTGGAACCCCGAAGCCGGTTGCCCCGTGACGCGGTTGCTCATCTGCTGGACGGGTTGGTAATCGGCCGTGTTCCCATCCAGCCAGATCACCAGGTATCCGCCGGGACGCAGGTTGGTGGCGCCGGGGCTGTCTTTCGGGATCTGCCACAAAGTGGGAACTTCCGGATCATCGGTCAGGTACATCCCGCCCAAGACGACCGACGCATCGCCGGCGTTGAATAATTCGATCCAGTCGTCGAATTCCCCCTGCGGGTCCGCGGAGAAACCGGCGTTGGAGGCCATCGCCTCATTGATTACGACTTTCGCGTGCGACAAACCACTCAGGGATGCCCAAATCGCGAGCGTCAGCCACAGAAAGGCATGATTCATGTG
>CALMMH010000055.1 GCA_937868145.1 uncultured Phycisphaerales bacterium | reverse complement strand
TTGCCGAGCTTGTAGTGCTTGAATTGATACGTGAACAGGTCGCCGTCCGAGGCGGAGAACTCGTCGGCCAGGCACACCATCGGGCCGTAGATCATCGCCTCCGGGTCCGGGGTCGGCGCCGCGTTGCGGGCGAACTCGATCATCGCGATCTCCCGGCGGAGCCGCTCGATCAGCATAGGCGAGACGTTGCCGCCACCGTTGCCCCGCACGTCGATGACCAGGGCCTTCTTACGGATCTGCGGATAGAAGTGCTTGACGAACTCGTTGAGGCCCGCCGAACTCATATCAGGCACGTGAATATAGCCCACCTTGCCGCCGGTGGCCTTCGCGACCTTGTCGATGTTTCCCTGGACCCACTGGTAGTAGTAGAGGTTTTCCTCGTTGTCGGTGGGCACGACGATGGTCTCGTGGCTGCCTTCGAGCTCGGGCTTTGAGTTGAGCTTCAGCGTCACCTGCTTGCCGGCCTTGTTGACGAGCAGTTCGTAGAGATTCTTCACGTTTGCAGTCGAGCGGCCGTCGACGGCGAGGATGAAATCGCCCTCGTTGGCGTCTACGCCGATTTCCGTCAGAGGCGACCTCACGTCTCTCACCCAGTTCTCGCCGCGCAGGATTCTGGCGATCTTGTAGTAGCCGGTTTGGGCGTCGCGGGTGAGCTCGGCGCCGAGCAGGCCCATGGGGATTCGCTCGGGCTGAGGGCATTCGCCGCCGCCCACGTAGGCGTGGCCGGCGTTCAGTTCGCTGATCATCTCGCCGATGACGTAGGTCAGGTCGGCCCGATGGTTCACGGATGCCAGCAGCGGCTCGTAGCGGGCCCGCATTGCGACCCAGTCCACGCCGTGCATGTTCGGGACGTGGAAGAAGTCTCGCATCTGACGCCAGCATTCGTTGAAGATCTGCCGCCATTCGGCCCGCTTGTCGAGTTGGACCTGCATGCCGGAGAGGTCCATTTCGTCCTTCATCTCGAACTTGCCCTTGGGCAGGTCGAGGATCGCGTACTTGCCGCCGGCCGCGACGAGCATCTTCTTGCGGTCCGCGGAGATCTCGTAGCCGTCGGCCTGGCCGAGTTCGGTTTCCTTCTGTTCTTTGAGGTCGTACAGGCACAGTTGTCCGTGACGCAGGTAGTAGACCAGATCGTCCACGGAGCCGAGGCGACCATAAGACGACACGGCGGTCGGCAGCACGGCGATGCGATCCTTGATGCCGTCCAGATCGACCTGGATCGGCTCGGGCTCGGTCTTCCTGTCGTCCTTGTCCTTGGATTTCTCTGCGTCGTTCTTTGCCGCCGGTTGATTGGGCTCGTTCGGTTCAGCAGGTTCTTTCTTGACCTGCTCGGTCTTGATCTCGACCTCGTCGCTCTTGGGCTTGAAGGGCGACTCCGTCGATTTCGCCAGGGTGATCAGGTAGACGCGGGACATCTCCTGATAAGCGTGGTTCCATTCGGTGCTGCTATAGATCGGGTTGAAGTCCCGCTCGGAGACGAAGAAGATGAACCGACCGTCGGAGCTGAAGACCGGGTCCGACGAGCTGTACCAGCCGTCGGTCAGTTCGTGCGAGGTTTGGTCCTTGAGCGAGTAGAGATAGATCTTGCTCATGCCGGCCACTTCGGCCTTGGCGTAGACGATCCACTGGCTGTCGGGCGACCAGGCGTAATCGCTGAACTCCCACTTCTCGCCTTTGCAGACCTCGGTGATCTTGCCGGTCTCGACGTTGATGAAACGCAATCGCAGGCCCTTGTCGGCCCAAAGGATCTTCTTGCTGTCGGGCGACCAGGCGATTCGGTACTTGTAGATCGCGTCGTCCTGCGAGACCTGACGCGCTTCTCCGCGGCCGTCCTGCGGAACGACCCAGATCTCGTCCTCGCCGGAGGCGTCGGAGATGTACGCGATCCACTTGCCGTTGGGCGACCACACCGAATTCCGCTCGTGCACGCCGGGTGTAGAGGTCAAGTTGCGGATCGCGCCGTGCTTGGCGGGGACGGTGAAGACGTCGCCGCGGGCGCCGAAGACGGCCCGTTTGCCGTCGGGCGAGACTTCGTAGCTGGTCACCTTGTCGGCGACGCCGACCAGGCCGCCGCGACCGCCCTGGAGGTCGTCCTCGATGAAGATGCTGACCTTCGCGCATTCATCTCGCTCAATGTCGTAGCGGTAGAGGTAGCCGCCGTTCTCGAAGACGATCGCCTTGGGGCCCAGCGACGGAAACTTCACGTCGAACTCGGTGAACTGGGTCAATTGCCTGGTTTCTTTGGAGGCGGTGTCGTAGACGTAGAGATTCATCCGCTTGTTTTCGTCGCGGTCCGAGAGGAAGAAGATCTTCTCGCCGCTCCACATCGGGATGATGTCCTGGGCAGTGTTGTTCGTGATGTTCTCGGTGGTCTTGGCGTCGAAATCGTAGACCCAGATGTCGTCGGCCATGCCGCCGCGATAACGCTTCCAGGTGCGGAACTCGCGGAAGACGCGGTTGTAGGCGAGCTTTTTGCCGTCGGGGGAGTAGGAGCAGAATCCCGCTCGCGGCAGGGGGAGTTCATCGGGCATCTCGCCCGAGGTCGGCACGGCGTACAACCGACCCAGGAACGAGTTGAATGAGTGCATTCGCGATCGGAAGACGATCCGCCGGCCGTCCGGGGTCCAGGCCATCACAATGTTGTTGGGGCCCATGCGGTCGGCGACGTCGTCCCGGCCGAGCGTGGCGGTGTAGGTGAGCCGCTGCGGAATGCCGCCGCCGGCGGGGATGACGTAGACTTCCGTATTGCCGTCGTATTGGCCGGTGAAGGCGAGGGTCTTGCCGTCGGGCGAGAACCGGGCGAACATCTCGAAGCCTTCGCTGTTGGTCAGCTTGCGGGCGGTGCCGCCGGTGGAGGCGACGGTGTACAGATCCCCCGCGTAGGTGAAGACGATCTGTTCTTCATGAATGGCAGGAAAACGCAACAGTCGGGCTTCGGTTGCCCCAAAAGCCGGAGTGAAATTCACAAGGGCGGCCACACACAACGCGAGCACGTGTCTCATCCTGGTTCCTCGCTCATGCAAAAACCATCTGATTGGATCCTTCAATCGCTCCTTCGCGCGAAGGATGAAGTATCCTATCAGAACGAGGGATCGTGGTCAACGCTTGCACAGAGCGTATGATGCATGCCTCGATCGCAGGGGCGCGTGGGGCAAGACCCCACCCTACGAACAGATCTTTCGAAGATCCGCCATCGTCAGTTGGCTGAGGCGGGCGACGACCTTGTCGGCCTGCTTGAGCTGGGCGGCTTCGTACGTGTTGGTCACCGCGACGGTCCGCATGCCGGCGGCGCGGGCGGCCTTGAGGCCCCAGTGCGAGTCCTCGATGACGATGCAGGATTCCGGGGCGATGGGGTCGAGCGAGATTTCGTTGAGCTTCTGGAGGGCGAGAACGAAGCCCTCGGGGTCCGGCTTGCCGCGATGGACGTCCTCGGCCGAGACGATGACGTCGAAACGGCCCCGCAACACTGCCTCCTCGAGGATCAGCTCGATTTCCGGACGAAGGGCCCCCGAACAGATGGCGATTGGGACCCGCGCTCCGGCCAACAGATCGAGAAACTCCCGCACGCCCTCGATGATCTGACCTTCCGTGCGGGCCAGTTGCTCGAAGAGCTGGGTCTTCTGTCGGATCAGGGCGGGGATCTGGGTCTCCTGGATGCGGAGCCGACCTTCGCCGATCAGGGCCTTGAAGCAGTCCTTGTCGGACATGCCGAGATAGTCTTTGTAGTACTCGTGCTTGGTGAGCTCGAAATCGTGGGGGCCCAGCACTGCGTTGAATGCGCGGAAATGCAGGATCTCGGAATCCGTGATTACGCCGTCAAAATCGAAAATCACAGCTCGAAGCATAGGGTCTCAGACCTGCAGGGGACAATCCCCATCCGTCCTATGTGTCCTATTTATCCTACACCTCCGGCACAGGGCCGACGAGCGTCTCGTAGTCGCTGAACGTCGACTTGTCGCCTTGTCGGACGAGCTCGGTCAGCGCCTTGATCTTCGGGGCGTTTTTCTCGATGTACCGGCGGGCCATCATGAGCTTCCGCTGCTTCATCGAGACCGTCTGGCCGTTCTTGCTCCCGTCGCCGGCGACAGGCACATTCATTTCGACCTTCGTGCTGGCCTGGCCGCAGAACAGGTACCCGTTGATCAGATCGATTGCGACGTCGACCAGCTCCCGGCCATGGAGGTCCATGTACTCGTTGCCCTGTTGCTTGGTGAACTCGACGGCCGAAAACAACTGCTGCACGCCCTCGGCCAATGTGGCGAGCAGATCGCTCACCTGCGGGTCATACGGCAGAGCG
>CALMMH010000054.1 GCA_937868145.1 uncultured Phycisphaerales bacterium | reverse complement strand
GAGAGGGAAAGCATCAACGAACCGGTGTTCCCGATGGTGCGGATGGTGGATGTGACGACAAGAGCCTCCTGGTCATCGGCGATCGTCGCCATCGTACGCATGTCGTGGCCGCCGAGCCATTCCACGGCCCCTTTCGAGTAACGCCTCGGATTGAACCACTTGGCGGCCTCCTCCTCATCTCCATGTGTTGCCGCGAGGAGGAACCGCTCGGCGACCGTGCGGGGTTCTTGAGTTCTTGCCGTCGGATCGGTTGTCTGGGACGAGGGCTGCTTTTGCTGGATTTCCTGAAGGATCTGTTGCAGCTCTCGCTGCTCCAGTCGCGGCTGCTCTTCGAAGATGCCGTCGGGCAACGCCGAACGATCGTTGAAACTGCATTGATCGAGATCCAGTGCCGCGCGGCTCACGGAGGACGCGTCACCTTCTTCAAGCCGAAAGGTCTCCATGAAGTTCTTTGCGACCACGGAGCCGTCTTTGATGCGAAATGCCTCGTTGACGACTTCGACAGGGAACCATGCCCCCGGGACGACTTCTTGCAGCCTTACGGTGTGACTGGACTGGCGCCGGCCCTCGGCCGTGAAGGATTCGCGGCGGACAAGGCCGTAGCCTTGCGAAGGATCGTAGTCTTCGACGCGGCAGACGCCGGTGTCTTTGTTCCTGATTGTTCTGCGGATTGTCTCGCGTCCTTCGATGCCGGCTGTCGCCCATTCCACGATGACGCTTTTCGCACGTCTCTCGTCGACGATTTGCCTGTCGAGAGAATCCGAGCTTCGCCAGTGAGTTGTGCCCATGAGCCAATTCCTCCCCACCCTCCCTCGGAGTTCTCGGGCGGACATTTCACTCGTGTAGACGTCGCTGCCTTCGAATGGATCGATCCAAAGAAATCTGCCGTCTTCTCCTCGCTGGCTTGTCCGATTCTCCGGGGCCGGAGCGGTGCTGGAGCGGGCCATTCTGTACTCTGTGTATCTCGTGGCGACCTTGTCCCCGTCCCACCACATCCGATACTCTCCATCATACTTCAGCCCGCCTTCCGGCACAGGAAAGTCGCCCAAGTCCGTGATCACCGTGGTGCGGGTCCAGGCCAGAACGCCGCAGATGAATTTGTCCCGGTTCTCGGCCAAGCCCTTCAGGACGGCGCGTTCGAGTTCGTTTGTCGGGCCGGCGTATTCTTCTGCGATCGCCAGACCGACGGGGACCGCCGCGACGAGCAACAGGAGGCCCACGACGAGGACCGGCGCCCATGTGGACGAACTTCCTTCATTGGGGGCCCGCCCGACCAGCCGGCGAATCCTTGCCAGCAGGCTGCCTCCGCTTGCAGCCATCGCCAGCTCCGGCTGGTCGGTGCGAAGGTCCTCCATCGACGCCAGGGCCCTCGCGTAACGCAGGTTGTCCCCCAGGGCTCGGGCCGCGACGTCGTCGCAACAGTTCTCCCGCTCGATGCGAATTCAGTGCGAGACCCACCACACCGCCGGATGGTAGAAGCCCAGAGTCTCCAGGACCGTCTGGGCGAGATTCACGAGGTAGTCGCAGCGGCGAATGTGGGCCAGTTCGTGCAGCAGGATCGCCTCCAGTTGATCGGCGGACAGGCCGGTCGCCGCGCTGGCAGGCAGTAGGATCATCGGACGCAGCCAGCCGATCACGGTGGGCACCTGGACCAGGCCGGATTCGACAAGCTTCACGGCCCGCGTGATTCCGAGCCTCTCGCCCATCGCGGTTAACCTGCCA
>CALMMH010000053.1 GCA_937868145.1 uncultured Phycisphaerales bacterium | reverse complement strand
AGCCCGGGATCAAATCCGTGTCCCTCCGTGTGAATCCGTGTCAAAACCGCTCTCCCCGACGGCGAGCTTGCGGCCGAAGGCCGTTTGGGCTATGATCGTAGGCTCCGTTGACGACGGCGTGCCGTTGACCGGGTTCTCCGATGCTTTCGAGATTGCATGAGGTACTGACGTGCTCTTGCGACGCTGTTTTGTGACGTGCTGGGTTTGTGTGTCCCTGTTGGCGGTTGGGTCTGTCTGCGACGCCGGGCAGTCGAAACGCGGCCTCATCAGGCCCGCCGGGACGTTGCCTGCGACTACGCCTTGGGATTTGGTCGCTCTGAGCGGGCCGCCGCGATCCGAGTGGGTCAGCCAGGAGGGGCCCGTTTGGTCTCTCTACTATCAGGGACCTCTCTACAAGGGCAAGCCGACTCGCGTGTTCGCTTACTACGCCAGCCCGGTCACGTTCGGCGTCAAGGGCGCCGCCAAGAAGCACTTCCCCGGCGTCGTCCTGATCCACGGCGGCGGCGGGACCGCGTTCCCGGAGTGGGCCGCGCTGTGGGCCAAACGCGGCTACGCCGCGATCGCCATGGACCTGGCCGGCTGCGGACCCGACGGCAAGCGGCTCCCCGACGGCGGGCCGGGCCAGGACGACGACGTGAAGTTCGGCTTGATCGACCAGCTCTCGCAGGACCAGTGGACCTACCACGCGGTCGCCGACGCGATCCTGGCCCACTCCCTGCTGCGGAGCTTCAAGGAGGTCGACGCCAAGCGGACCGCAGTCACCGGCATCAGTTGGGGCGGATACCTCACCTGCATCGTCGCGGGCCTGGACAACCGGTTCAAGGCCGCGGTGCCGGTCTACGGCTGCGGATTCCTCCACGAGAACAGCGTGTGGCTGCCGCAATTCGCGCAGATGACGCCGCAGCAGAGAGAGAAATGGGTCCACCTGTGGGACCCCTGCATGTACGTCGGCTCGGCGGCGATGCCCGTCCTGTTCATGAACGGGACCAACGATTTCGCCTATCCGCTCGACAGCTATGCCAGGACGTACGGCCTGGTGAAGAATCGCAACCTCTGCATCACCGTGGACATGCCCCACGGCCATCAGGAAGGCTGGAACCCCAAGGAGATCGGCATGTTCGTCGACGAGCACCTTCGGGGCGGCAAGCCGCTCGCGAAGATCGCACGGCCCGAGATCGCGGACGGCCAGGCGGTCGCGAAGGTGAAGGCCAAGACGAAGTTGACCACCGCCTCGCTCGTGTACACGACGGAGACCGGTCCGATCAACAAGCGAAAGTGGGAGACGGTCCCGGCCCATTTCGACGACGACCGCCTCGCCGTAAAGGCGCCGCCCAAGGAGGCCACGATCTGGTTCCTCATGGTCCGCGACGAACGCGGGGCCGTATCGTCGAGTGAGCTCGTGTTCACGGCCAGGCCGTGAGGCGGAGTTTGAAGTTTGAAGTGTCAAGCAAGAGAAGAGAGGCCTTCAGTCCCTGTGTCTGTGCAGATTTCCGGGCAGAGAAGACACGAGGCTCGGGTGGCATCCTCAAGTCCGCAGGACTTGGGGATGGTCTTGGTCGCCGGCCGAATGTGCAGGCAATTTCGCCATCCCCAAGCTTCGCTTGAGGCTGCCACCCATTCGCCAGGGTCTTTTCACAGACACCAGTCCATGGCCTCCGACTTCAAACTTGAAACTTCACACTTCAAACTCCTCAAGATAACGCCTCACGGCGTCACTACGAACGAAGATTCCGCGTGCGTTGAAAACGCACGCTACGATCCGTGTTCATCCGTGTGAATCCGTGTCGAAAGTGCTCTGCCCGCCGTCCTCTGTCTTCTGCGTTCCGTCCTCCCGCTTACGGGCTTCTTCGATCTCGCGCAGTCGTTGCTCGCGTTCCTCCGGGAAGTTCAGGATCGCGTAGTCGCTGAAGAATTCGACGGCCTTGCGATCGCGGACTCGGGCGGCCTCTTCCGGCGTGTCGAACGAGCCGAGGTTCGTGACCTCGCCGCTGCATTGGATCTTGATGCACCACTTGCCGGCCGGCCTCTGGCATGGATAGACCCCGATGTATTGCGAGCCGGCCCCCTGCTGCTTGCGGCGTTTCTTGTTCCAGGCGTTTTCCAGCTTCGTGCAGACCCGCAGGTTTTCCCGGCGGTTGTCCAGGCCGTTGCCGTTGGCGTGGTCGACGACCATGCCCTTCGGCGGGTTCATGATGAACTGGTGCAGGCGAAGCGTCCTGCCGCGGTCCTTGCGGTACGCGTACCACTGCTTGCCCACGCGAGACGCGCACCATTTGAATCGGCTCACCCGCTCGTAGTCGACCGCGTCGATCGTCGCGACCTTCCTCTGGGTCAGCGGGATCGTGCAGACCAGGAGGCCCCTCTGGTCGCCCACGTCCAGACGCTCGATCGGCTCGGGCTGCGGGCGGAAGTTCGGGCAGCGGCTGCACGCCGGGACTGCGATGATGTCGCCGCGGGCTTGCCA
>CALMMH010000052.1 GCA_937868145.1 uncultured Phycisphaerales bacterium | reverse complement strand
GGTGGATTCGCCCTGGTCGGTGTACAACGACGCCGTGCAGATCCAGGCCCACAAGCCGATCCTTCAGCAGGATGAGGCGGTGGGCCACGCGGTGCGAGCCGCGTACATGCTCTCCGGCGTCGCCGATCTCGCGGCCCTCGCCGGCAACGACATGTACAAAGCGGCGGCCGGCCGCCTCTGGAGCGACGTGATCGGCCGCAAGCTCTACATCACCGGCGGCATCGGCGCCGTACACTCGCACGAATCGTTCGGCAAGGCCTATGAACTGCCCAACCTGACGGCCTACAACGAAACCTGCGCCGCGATCGGCAACGTCTTCTGGAATCATCGCATGTTCCTGTTGCATGGCGACGCCCGCTACGTCGATGTGCTCGAACGCACGGCCTACAACGGCCTGATCTCCGGCGTCTCCCTCAGCGGCGACCGGTTCTTCTATCCCAACCCGCTCTCCTCCGACGGCCAGTTCCGTTTCAACCAGGGCGCGACCGAGCGTTCGCCTTGGTTCGAGGTGGCCTGCTGTCCCGGCAACGTGGCCCGGTTCCTGCCCTCCTTCTCCGGCTACATCTACGCGCAGCGTCAGAGCCGACTCTACGTGAACCTCTTCGTGGCGAACCGCGCGACGTTCGAACTCGGCGGGCACGAGGTCGTCGTGAGCCAGCAAACGCGGTATCCCTGGGACGGGGCCGTCAAGATCATTCTGGAGCCGGATGAGAAGTGCGAATTCTCCGTCGCCATCCGCATCCCGGGCTGGGCGAGAAACGAGGTTCTGCCCCCCGATCTCTACCGCTTCCTCGACCGCTGTGACACACAGCCTGCGATAAGGATCAACGGCGAAGCGATGGTCGTCAGAGTGCCCGGCGACGGATTCATCCAGGTCCAGCGGACCTGGTCTCCAGGCGACACGATCGAGGTCGATCTGCCGATGCCCGTTCGCCGCATTGTGGCCGACGAGAAGGTCGAGTCCGATCGCGGACGCGTCGCGTTGCAGCGTGGTCCGATCGTTTACTGTGCCGAGTGGTGCGATCAGCCGGATCGACGCATCCAACACCTGATCCTGCCGGACGAGACCCCGCTATGCTCGCAGTGGCGAGGCGATCTTCTCGGTGGCGTCATGACGATCACAGGACGCGTCCAGACACTACAGGAAGACGGCAGCCTGCGAGACAAGGACTTCACGGCCATCCCCTACTATGCTTGGGCCCATCGCGGATCGGGCGAGATGGCCGTTTGGCTTCCGCGCGACCGCGAGGCCGTCAGCCGAGTTGAACACGCGGACTTTGAGCCGGAACAATGACGACTCCCTTTCGAGGAAGACGATGACTAGGACCACATCCATCAAACGGCTCATCACGACCCTGACTGTGGCATGCATCATCGCCACCTCGGTTGCAGATGGGGCACAACAGGAGTCTCCGCAAGGCCGCTTCGGGCCGCCGCGTCGTGTGGAAGGCTACTACAAAGGCCAGATCGCACCCCACTGGTTCGCCGAGAATAAGTGCTTCTGGTATCGCAACGATCTTGCCGGCGGGGTCAAGGAATTCGTCCTGGTCAACGCCGAACAAGGAACGCGACAGCACGCGTTCGACCACACTAAACTCGCGGCCGCCCTGTCGAAAGCCGCCGACGCCCAGTACAAAGCCGAGCAGCTCCCCTTCGACACGATCGAATTCGCCAATGACGGCAAGGTCCTCCGATTCGCCGTGGATCAAACAACGTGGGATTGCGACCTTGCATCGTACGTCTGCACGAAGTCCGGCGAGGCCATGGCTCCATCGTCTTCGGATCGGGATCGCGGGCCGGGACCATTCGGCCGGCGTCAAGGATCGGGCCAGGGCCGA
Organism: uncultured Phycisphaerales bacterium; assembly: GCA_937868145.1. Taxonomy (GTDB): domain Bacteria; phylum Planctomycetota; class Phycisphaerae; order Sedimentisphaerales; family Anaerobacaceae; genus PLanc-01. Next base: position 1,036 of record CALMMH010000052.1, on the reverse strand, counting down.
GAACCGTCTCCCGACTCGCCCGACGGCAAGTGGACTGCTCTGACCAAAGACCACAATGTTTTCATCCGTCCCAAGAACGGCGGCGCGGAGGTCCAGCTCAGCACGGATGGCGTCGAAGGCAATGCCTACGACAGACTCTCCTGGGCCCCGGACTCCAAGACACTCGTGGCGTTCCGCATCGAGCCGGGCGACGAGAAAGAAGTCTATCTGATCGAATCGTCCCCCAAAGACGGCGGACGGGCCAAGTTCACCAAGCGGCCGTATTCCCTGCCGGGCGACAAATTCGCAACGTACGAGCTGAACCTGTTCGACGTCGAAAGTCGTAAGCAGATCAAACCCGAGGTGGACAAGCTCGAACTCGACTGGGAGATGCCGAGGCTGCGATGGATGCAGGATCAGCGGCATTTCGCTTATGAAAGGATCGATCGCGGCCATCAGCGATTCCGCGTCATCGAGATCGATTCCCACACGGGCCAGGCCCGCTATCTCATCGACGAAAAGGCCGAGACCTTCATCTGGACCGCCCACACGGAGAACCTTGGGCTCTCGCTGGTCACCTGGGTCGAAAAGAGCGGTGAGATTATTTACGCCTCCGAGCGAGATGGCTGGCGGCATCTGTACCTTGTGGACACAGAGAAGGGCGAGATCCGCAACCAGATCACCCAAGGCGAATGGGTCGTTCGAGGCATCGATCGGATCGACGAAGACACCCGCCAGATCTGGTTCAACGCCTGCGGCCGCAACGCCGACCAGGACCCGTACTTCCTCCACTACTACCGCGTCAATTTCGACGGCTCGGGGCTCATGGCCCTGACCGAAGGCAACGGCAACCACTCGATCCAATACTCGCCGGACCGCCGGTATCTGATCGACAGTTACAGCCGCGTGGATACTCCGCCGGTGCATGAGCTGCGCCGCGTCTCCGACGGCACGCTGGTCTGCCCGCTGGAGAAGGCGGACATCAGCGAGTTGGTTGCCAAGGGGTGGACGGCGCCCGAGGTGTTCGTCGTCAAGGGACGAGACGGCAGGACCGACA
>CALMMH010000051.1 GCA_937868145.1 uncultured Phycisphaerales bacterium | reverse complement strand
TGGTCTTCTCGAATCCAAGAAGGTCGGGGTGGAATGTGGCCTCCGTCTGCCCCTGGCCGCCTGTGGCGTTGTTCACCTCGTCGAAGGTGTCGCCGAAATACACGTAGTGCTTGGTCACGCCCCGGCCGACATCCCAACTGAGGTCCATATTGGGATCGATCCATTGCGACCCGTCGGAGGGGTTTGGATTCCAGGCCGTCGAGGGACGAAGCATGAAGCTCCAGACGTCGCCTTTCCACGGGCTGTTGGGCTCGTCCGCGTTCACGCCGTCGATCCGCCAGTAGTAGGTCGTGCCCCATTCCAGATCGGCGACAACGTACTGGGCCTCAGCCTGATTGCCCTTGAACGCCTCTGCAGAGCCGTTATTGACGTCCTCGAAGCTCTTGCCGAAATAGATGTCGTTGGAGGCTGCATAAGCTCCCGGCAGCCACTGAAGGACCGTCGAGGTGATCTCCAGTTCCGCGGCGTTTCCGGGATTGGGGTGAGAAGCCTTTTCCGTCGGCAGGCCGTCCGACACGAGCAAGGCCTCCACTTCGGCCTGCGACAGCGCCCGCGTGAACAGATAGAGTTCGTCCATCACGCCGGTGAACGGCCTGGCGTTGTCGATGTTGTACCCGACGCGGGCTCCCGTCCCCCAGTCGGCGATGGTCTGTCCCAGGGCGACGTCCGCCGTGGCAACCACAGTCCCATCGATGTACAGAATCCCTTTGCCGGTCGTGTTGTCGTACGTCCCGGCATAATGACGCCATTCATCCCACCCATGGGTGCCCACCCCATTCAGATTGAAGAGAGTCACGGAGCCGGGCCCGCGGAGCAGCCATCGGTAGCTGCCGTTGTCGTTGATCTGAGGGTGAACGACCCAGGTGTTGTCCGACCCGCGGCAACTGAGGATGGCGTGATCCTTGCCGGTCTTGCGACAGTTCACCCAAGCCGCCAGTGTGATTGCGGACTTGGGGATGTCTTCCACGGGATAATGCGAACTGTCGAGGTCGAGATAGCTGTAGCCGGTCGGTCCCCACTCGCCCAGGAACTCGGCGGCTCCATACCACTTGATGCCGCTGGCGGCCTCGAAGACGTCGCCGCACACCGTGCCGTTGTGGCCCCTTCCCGATTCGTCAGGGACGACCGCACCGACTTCTTCATAGGAATAGTACAGAACCAGGTTGGGATCTCTGGCAATCGCCCCTACACCGGCGCTCGCCAGGCCCAGCAGAACCACGAAAGACGCCAAACGCACCCACTTCCCACACATAGTAGTCCTCCGTTCAAATAAGTCCAGGTGACAAGTCATACGACTTGGTTGCACGCCATTAACGAAACACAGAAGACGGAAAACAGGATATAGACTGTAGGATACAGAGCGATCTTGAACCACATGTCGGCTCAGGGTCCAGAGATGCTTGCGCGATATGTCGGGTGTGACTCGGCCTCCTTCCTTCACAAACTCACTGCTCGCCATCAAATGAAATGAGAGAGCCGCAACCGCCAGGCGCAGCCTCCAACATACTATTAAATACCAGACAAATCTCCCGTTTGTCAAGGTGAATTCGCACAAAAAACCGTTTTCGGGACACAATACGCCTTCACTCGGCCACAGGCGGAGGATTCTGTTCCTCGACAAGCCGTTTCATTTCTTGCCAACACGCATCCCTTGTTCCGCCAAAACCGTGTCACTCGGGTTCATTTGATGTTGAGACCGAACGCCTTGCCGTGGTATCCTGGGACTGGCTTTGTTAGGAGAGTCGCCCATGACATCGACTGAGAAGCGTCGAACTGAGGCTGTCAGAATGGCCGGCTTGCTGCTGGCGGCCCTGGCGGCGTCCGCAACCGTCTCCGCCGCAACGATGGAAGTTCGCAATGACCCGACCACCGGCCAGTATCTGATCTGCGATCGTGACAAGCCGGTCCTGCGATACAACTATCAGACCGTCGAACCGGGGGAAGTCCTTGCCAAGGTCCATGCGGACAATCTGAAATACGCCCGACCCCGCAGCGATTACATTCATCCGCTCTATGGCCTCGACGGCGAGGAGCTGACCCTGGACTGGGCCGTCGATCATCCGCATCATCGCGGCATCTACTGGGCCTGGCCCGAGGTGGACTACCAGGGCCAACGGGGCGACCTCCACGCGTTGCAGCGTGTTTTCGCCAGGCCGACCGGTCAATGTGTCACGCAGGACGGCTCGGACCACGCGCAAATCAGCGCGGAGAATCTGTGGCGATGGGAGGACCAGGAGCCGATCGTGCGAGAATTGGCGGTGATCCGAGCGTGGCGATCGACGCCCACCGGGAGGTTCATCGATCTGGAATTCCAGTTCACCGCAATAAAGGAAGAAGTTCCCATCGCCCGACGGGACACGAGCCACTACGGCGGCCTGAATATTCGCCTTGCTTCCGTGAAGAATCAGGAGATCCGGTTCCATACGGACCCGCCGGAAGCCTCGCCGAGGCGGGCCTGGGCGGAGTTGTCGGGTATTTTCTCAGGAGAGACGGCGACCGGACTGGCAGTCTTCCAGACGCCGTCGAATCCCGAGTATCCCGGCGAGTGGATTCAGTACCCTGAGATCAACTGGTTCCAGCCGACTTTCCCCTCCGCGGGCACGCGCTACGTGTTGAAACCGGGCCGGCCGCTGACTTTGAAGTTCCGACTGTGGATTCATCCCGGCAAAGCCGATGAGATCCAACTGGCCGACGCCTGGACCGCCTGGGTGAAGTCGTCCGAATCAGCATCGTTCGAAACCATCAATCTCAAGAAGTAGGTGTCCTCATGAAACAATCAACAGCCATGACCCGACGTACTCTGATCCAGAATGCAGGCAAAAGAGAAGCAGATGGTGGAGCAGAAGCTGGACTCCATAAAAAAACTCCAAGTC
>CALMMH010000050.1 GCA_937868145.1 uncultured Phycisphaerales bacterium | reverse complement strand
GAATCCCGCCGGCTCTCTTCTTTGATCCGTCGGTGAAAGGCCCTGGAGACGCCATCATGAGATACCCGATCGCTCTTGTCGTGTTGGTGATCGCTGCACAATCGCCGGCGGCGCAGGACGCGTCGATTGAACAGGCCGTGATCGAGAGGGCCGCCAGTTCCGCCGAGATCGCGGGATATGCCCTGAGCAAGGTGCATCGCTGGCTGCATGAAACGGCTTTGCCTGTGATCGATCCGAACACCGGGCTCTATCCGGCCGATGGGAACTGGGACTATCGCGACACCGCGGCGGATTGTTACCCGTTTCTGTGCTGGGCGGCGTTCGTCGTCGATCGCGACGCGCTCAACGGCCCCGTGCGCAACGTCCTGCGCGCCGAGCAGAGGCTCTGCAATCACCTTGGTCGGATCCCCGTTCCGTATGATTGGCGAAAGGGCGTCAAGCTCGTGCCCAATCACGACGAGATGGTGTTTCAGGCCTCCGAGTACGTCAAGGACGGACTCGTCGCGATCGTCGAAGTCACCGGCCGGGACGAGTGGTTCGAGCGGATGGTTGGCATCGAGGAAGACCTGTGGAAGTACGCTCAGGTCGATACGCCGTTCGGCAAGATCCCCTCGTTGAACGTCGAGGTCAACGGCGACGACTTGCAGAGCCTGCCCAGGCTGTACGCGATGACCGGGCGCGAGGAGTTTGTCACGTGGGCGGAGCGGCTGGCGGACTACTACTTCGCCAGGCAGGACTTCGTTCCCGAGCGGCTCCGCGATCATGGCTGCGAGATCATCGGCGGTCTGGGCCTGCTCTTGGCTGTCGAGAAGCAGAACAAGCGGCCCAAGGCCGCCGAGTACGAGCCTCGCATCAAGCGGATGTACGACGCGATCCTCGCCAAGGGCTGCAACGAGGACGGCCTGATGTACAACCACCTGACCCGGCGCGACGGGGGCAACGGCGCCCTCAGCGATGGGTGGGGCTACAACTACGTGGGCTACCTCTGCTACGACAGGGTTGTCGGGCGGCCGGTATATCGCGAGCAGGTTCGCCGCACGCTGGGGAACCTGATGAAGCCGGCCTACGAGAACTACGCCTGGGAGGGCGCCTCGATCGACGGTTTCGCGGACTCGCTCGAAGGGGCGATGTACCTGCTCAACCGCGTCCCGGTCGAGGAGGGTTTCCGCTGGGTCGATCGCGAGATGGCCCGCAGCGTCACTCGTTCGCACGAGCCTTTGGCCACGGCGAGACTCTGGGGCACGATGAAGCTCGAATCCAACGGCGTCCGCACGGTCCTGATGCACGCTCTGATGCACACGCAGGGCGTGATCGCCCGCCCTTGGCGGCAGGGCTTGAAACTCGGCGCCGTACGCACGGGCGACGGCCTCGTCCTGGTGCTGAAGTCGGACAAGCCCTGGTCCGGCACGCTCTGTTTCGACGTCCCTCGCCACAAAAAATACATGGGCTTCGCCGAAGACTATCCGCGCATGAACACCCTGCCCGAGTGGTTCACGGTCGAAGACGCGAGGCAGTACGCCGTCCGCGACCCGGAGTCCAGCACACAAACAACCCACACCGGCAGACAACTCAGCGAAGGCCTCGACGTGACGCTGCCCGCCGGCACACAGAAGTGCCTCGTGCTCCGCCCACGTGACCCGTGACTCGTGACCCGTGGACCGTGACGGTCGACGCATGGCTCTGTCTCTGTCGGATTCTCCGGCGAAACACGGTCGAGGCGATAGCGGTAGGGTGTGCTTCGCACGCCGTCTTGCTGTTCGTAGTGTGCCCGCAAGGGCATATCTTCCCTCGATGGGGAGCCTGTGAGTCCAGAAAGATAACGCCTGGCGGCGTCACTACGAACGAGCCTCGACGTCTGGAAGCCTGTCCGGTCTTGTCCTGCCCACGACGACAAGATAGTGACAATGAACCATCGCGGCGGTACTCTTGACGAAGATGTGCGGGTCGTGTTTCCGCCGACTTGAGATGGTGTGTCCGCATGGGAATGAAGTCGAAAATCGAATGGACTGAGTCGACGTGGAACCCGGTGACGGGGTGTACGAAGATCAGCCCGGGTTGCGCCCATTGCTACGCCGAGCGGATGGCCAGGCGTCTGCGGGCGATGGGGCAGCCGAACTATGCTCGCGGGTTCGAGGTGACGGTGCACGAGGAGTCGTTGGATCTGCCTCTGCGATGGAAGAGGCCCCAGACCATCTTCGTGAACTCGATGTCCGATCTGTTCCACGACGAGGTGCCCTTCGAGTTCGTCCGGAAGGTCTTTGGCGTCATGGAGGAGGCTTCATGGCACCGATTCCAGGTCCTGACCAAGCGGTCGGCCCGCTTGGCGGAGTTGGCTCCGCTCCTGCCGTGGCCGGACAATGTGTGGATGGGAGTGACCGTCGAGAACGCGGACTACGCCTTCCGCATCGACCATCTGCGAACGGTCGCGGCCGCCGTGCGGTTTCTGTCTTTGGAACCCCTCCTGGGCCCGATGCCCGGACTGAATCTCTCCGGCATCGATTGGGTCATCGTGGGCGGCGAATCCGGTCCCGGCGCCAGAGCGATGGAGCCCGCCTGGGCAATCGACCTGCTTGGCCAGTGCCGACGTTCCGGCGTTCCCTTCTTTTTCAAGCAGTGGGGCGGCGTAAACAAGAAGAAGGCCGGCAGAACTCTCGACGGCCGCGTGTACAACGAGATGCCGGCGGCCAGGCAACCCACATAGTGCTGCAAGGCGATCATCCACAAAGGGATGAGGTGGCCGATGAGATCTAAACCAGGTTTATCGCCTTATTTCGCATGGCTGGACTGCTCTAACTGATTCCTCCGATTGGTGACATCGCCTGTTGAAATTGTTGCGGAACCTGGGTATTATGGGACGTGTGACGCGGGGGGCA
>CALMMH010000049.1 GCA_937868145.1 uncultured Phycisphaerales bacterium | reverse complement strand
GCGACGACCGCCGCCCGCTGCGGCCGGACGGCACCGAGACAGCGCCGAAGGATTTCCGCCAGCGAATCCACGGCGTCTTCTGCGTAGACCAACTCGCGAATCGGCACATGATGCGTTCGGCCGCATCGGCAATCGAAACTCGTTCCCAGCAATTTTGATAAGGACATAGGATTTACTGTTCCCGATTTACGGCTTAGTATATTGGACGCACGGGCTCACGCTTGTCGAGGCTCGCTATTGTAGCCGGTGTCGGGACAACCGTAAAGCCCTGTGGAGGTCCGGATCGTGCACCCCACATTGAATAGACGAGAATTGCTCAAGGCAGGGGCGGCCGGCATTGCTTCGTCGCTGGTCGCGGCGCCGGCCCTCGCGGATGAGGGCCGGCGCAGGAGGCCGAACGTGGTCTTCGTGTTCGCCGATCAGTGGCGGGCCCAGGCCACGGGGTACGCCGGCGACGTGAACACCAGGACGCCCAACCTCGACCGGCTTGCCGGACGGAGCGTCAACTTCACAAACGCGGTGTCCTGCTGCCCCGTTTGCAGTCCGTACCGCGCCAGCCTGGTGATGGGCCAGTACCCATTGACTCACGGTGTCTTCCTCAATGACGTGCCGTTGAGAAGAGAGGCGACGTCCCTCGCGGAAGTCTATCGCGAGGCGGGATACCAGACCGCCTACATCGGCAAGTGGCATTTGGACGGCGATCGCAGAAGCGCGTTCATCCCGCGCCAGCGACGGCAGGGATTCGAATTCTGGAAGGTCCTGGGCTGCACCCACGCCTATAACAACTCGTTCTACTACGCCGACGAAGACGTCAAGCTCAAGTGGGAGGGCTATGATTCGATCGCCCAGACGCGCGAGGCCCAGCGGTACATTCGCGATCATGCGAACAGCTCCCCTTTTTTGCTCGTGCTGTCCTGGGGCCCTCCGCACGATCCCTATGAAACCGCCCCGCAGAAATACCGGGACATGATCAAAGCCGAGAGCATCGTTTTGCGGCCGAACGTGCCCGAGGAGAGCAAGGACAAAGCCCGGCAGGCGGCCGCCGGCTACTACGCCCACATCGCCGCCCTCGACGACTGCGTCGGCGACCTGCGGGAAACGATTCGCCAGGCCGGAATCGAGCGAGACACGATCTTCGTCTTCACCTCCGACCATGGGGACATGCTCTATTCGCACGGCTGTCAGAACAAGCAGCGGCCGTATGACGAATCGATCCGCGTGCCGTTTCTGCTGCGGTACCCCGCCCTGCTCGGCGAGAACGGCGCGACCATCGATATGCCGATCAACGCGCCGGACCTCATGCCGACGCTGCTGGGCCTCTGCGGAATCCCAATTCCGGCAACTGTCGAAGGAAAGGACTTCTCCGGCGTTCTGAAGGGATCGCCGGCGCCGGACAGCGCCGCTCTGATCGCGTGCTACGCCCCGTTCGGCCAGTGGACCCGAGCCCGGGGCGGGCGCGAGTACCGCGGCGTCCGGACCCGTCAGTATACGTACGTGCGCGACCTCAACGGCCCGTGGCTGCTCTACGACAACCAGAACGACCCGTATCAACTTAAGAACCTGTGCAACGCCCCGGAGCACGCGGCCTTGCAGACCCGGCTGGACGCCCTTCTCTCGGAGCGACTGAAGGAGACGAAGGACGAGTTCCTCCCGGCGGGCGACTACATCGCGAAGTGGGCCTACGAGGTCGATGACTCCGGCACCGTCCGCTACACGAACTGACCGGCCTACCGGCGCTCGCTCGGCAGATCGGTGATTGCGTTGCCGATCCGTTCGATGAAGCTCGAGTACACTTCGTCCGAGATCTGGCGTTGGCCCTCGTCGAGCCCCAGGCGGACGATCACCATGTTCCATTCCGGGATGACGAACATGTCGTTGTTGTTGTAGCCGCTGGCGGAGTAGGTTCTGGCCGGAGCCCCCGGCCATTTCCGCGTGCCGTCGGGCTTGAGCCCAACGCCCTGAAGTGGATTACCGCTGGGTGCTGGT
>CALMMH010000048.1 GCA_937868145.1 uncultured Phycisphaerales bacterium | reverse complement strand
AATCAACCGCCTTGCCCTCTCCATGCTCTCGCCCTTTCCCGATCGCATCTCGCCGAAACACGTCCGGGCGGAGAGGTTCCCCCTTCCCCCGTCATGCAATCCGCCTCATCACAACAACCGTCGCTGCGGCTCCATTAGTGAGGACGTACTTCACGCGACAATGATTCAGGAATCACCCTCAGAATGAATATGGGGCTCGGGAATCTCAGTGTGCCGCACGAAGACGGACGGAATTCGCGCCAATTCAAGGCTGGGGGAAGGCCTTGAAAACGGGGGGCTCGGCCAGAACGTACGGCAATTCCTGGACGAGTACGGAGTCTTTCCTATGGGCCGGACGTGCGGAGCCGTAGACCTGCGGCAGAGTCTCCTTGGGCGTTCCGGGCCCGGGTTGGGAGGAGGCAATCGTGTAGATATTATCTCCATCGACTCCGCACGCCGCACGGGTCTGGAACGCTGCATGGCCGTCCACAAACAAGACGTTCTGTCCCTCCCGTCGGTGCGCGTCGGAGTTACCGAGGTGCACATGGCCGAGATCCTCGACGAATCGGTCCCATCCGAGGTCTGCGTCATGAACTCGCTTCGGATCGATCCAGGGACTGCGATCCGCCAAGACGGCCATGCCGGCGTCATGGGCCAGAGTCAGGGCGCGCTTTCGGTCGAACGGCATATGATAGGCATAGCTGCAATGCCGACTCGGGTTGTTGCAGTCGTCGTAACGGCCGCCAAAATCCCAGGCGTAGATCAACTCGAATCCCTTCGGGAGTTCCTCCTTCGCGTCGTCGAGCGTGAAGACGCGAGTGGCTCGCTCGCTGGGGCAGGCAAAGTCCGGCGTGTGGGCCTCGGCGTATTTCACGAGCAGGTAGAAACTGGCGGTCGTTGTGCTCTTGCCGCCGCGGCCGCCCCTCAGGTCTATGCCGAAGGCCTCGGTGCTGGTCCTTGCCATCCAATTGGGAATCGTCGGCCCCCACACGCATTCCCGACCGCCGGCCATCGGCAATTCATCTTCATAGTCCTTGGAATAGACCTCCATGGTTTTGCTCAGCGTCGCCAGGTTCCGGCTGCACGTCTGGCGAAATGCCTCCTCTGTCCCCAATTCATTGACCGCCCCTGCCGTCATGAGAACCAGAACAACACACAGCGAGAGCACAACAAGATCCCACTTCGAATGCATTCCTCTCATGAGAAGACTCCTTGATTCTGAGGTTCCGCATGATCTCCTATTCCTCGGGCGCACGCATCGTGATGTCTCCGAGGTTCCGCGTCTGATCCGGGGCACAATCGTCGATCCGCACGCAGAGCGGGTCTTCCGCCTTGTCCGGATTCTCGACAACAAGGTTCAGAGGAAGGCCGACCGCCACATCCTCGAAGAGGAAATAGCCCTGCGCGTCGGTCCTCGTCTGGTTCCCGTCCGGCCAATTCTGCCCGGCCGCTTCCCTGGGGCGAGGACACAACCCCACGTTGACGCCGGCCAACGGCTCTCCCCTCCGATCCACCACGCGGCCCTCCACGGTGCATGTCCAGTCCAGGACAATCCTAAGATAGGCAGGAGTGTTCGCTCTTGTCCAACGGAATAGGCAGGCATTGGCGCCTGAGAGTCTATGGGCGTAACCCACCTGCTCGGCCCGGGGATCGCTGCAGGGCGCCATCATGGCGAAGTAGCCATCACGGTCAACAAACACACTTGCTGTTCCAATATGAACACACCCCTCTGAAACGGATCGGCCATTAGCATAGAAGAGCCGCCCAAAAACCACAGCCGATGGGGGATTCCGCTGTTCCTCTCGCAGCCGGATGGCTTCGACAGCGTTCATGAAGACATCGACCATCGACGTATTCTGCTGGAAGTCGGCGTGCCGGAGCAGTGCGGGAATGGAGGACAGTTCGCCGACTTCTCCGAGACAGGCCGCCAGGAGCGGCATCTGCGCACTCCCACTTCTGTCCAGGAGGTCCACCAGACATCTATGATCCCCCGCGGCGCGGCAGCCTTCGATCAGTTGCTCCCTCGACAGCGTCTCCATGCGGAGGTCGCCCCAAACCACCTCGCACGGCCGACAGGGATCACTCCAGTACATCAGGACTTGATTGGCGTCCTTGGCTGTCACTCGGTGGCCGTAGTAGGCGGAATCACGATTATGCCCGACAGCACCGGCAAAATGACTCACGGCGCTCTCGATGCTCTTATACCCATACTCGCCGCTGGGCGGCGACTTCGTCCGGATGGCCTCCTCCACCTGTATTCGTCCGCCGAGTTCCCGGTCCACGTCGCTCAGGTTCAGGTAGCTTGGGTACTTCCCGCCTGTGAGTTCCGCAAACAGTCGCAGGCCCTTGATCCCGATCGGCGTGTAATCCGCGGGAATGACAGGCTTGAAGAAACCCGGCGGAAACTCCACGCCATACCGGAATCCGTCCTGACGAAGTTCGCAGAAAACACCTGTGCTCTTGATTTTGAACGATGCCTGGACGATCGCCGGCAGCTTAGTCTCCCTGTCGAACCAG
>CALMMH010000047.1 GCA_937868145.1 uncultured Phycisphaerales bacterium | reverse complement strand
GCCGTGCGCCAGCTCCGCGAGACGCCAGAGGTCCAGGCCCGCCTCGGTGTCGGCCATGCCGCCCTGTGCGACCAGGAGCCGGTAGCCCAGCGTGAAGTCCGGATCGTTCAGCCAACGCCGGCAGGCAAAGTCGAAGAGCCCAAGAGCCGGGACGCTGGTGACCAGGTACAGCAGATCCAGGTCGCCGAGGTTCTGCCACAGACCCGTGATCAGGATTCCGGCGAGTTCCGCCGCATCCATGGCTCGCAGGTCAATCTCGCGGAACTTGTCATTGTGCGCCTTGATTCGGGCGCGGGCCCGATCCCCTCGCTTGGGCGAATGGCTGAGCAGGCTGTAAATGATGCCCGGCATGGAGAGAATGTACTTGGGCCAACTGAAACCCAGGTCCGGCAGATCCTCGTCGGGGATGTCGAGCTCGCCGAGTTGAAACTTCTTCATGTGCCCGCCGCCGAAGATCGATTCGGACTTGACGGCCTTCTCGGGCGTGATGCCAAGCGGCCGACTGACGGCCATAGCCACATTGACGCTGAAATACACCCGGCCCGCGACCCGGCCGACCACCGGATTCTTTCTGATGTCCGCGCCCGCCAGCCGGCAGACCGAGCGCAAGAGCGGGTAGAATAGCAGTTGAACCATCGACCAGGTGACGGGCGTCATGACGTCCGGCATGACCTCCCCCGTGTTCGTGTTGGCCCAGGCCTGCCGGTCTTCCCAGGACTTGGGCTGGGGGATCGCCGTGATGGGCCGGGCCTGGAGAAACCAGAGCGTGCCGTCGCGGATGGCCCACTCGACGTCCTGGGGAGAGCAGAGCTTTCGCTCGATGCGCCGAACGGATCGTCCGAGCCTCCGGGCGGACTTCAGGTCAAGCGATGACTCGCTCGCCGCGAGATTCTGGCGGACGAGCGATAGGTTCTTCTTTCCCAGGAGGATGCGGTCGGGCTGGACCTTGCCGGAGACCAGTGCCTCGCCCAGGCCCCGGCACGATTCGATCACGATCCAGCTCCGACTGCCGGTGATCGGATCGAGCGTGAAGGCCACGCCGGCCGCATCGGGCTCGATCTGCCGCTGCACGATCACGGCCATCTCGACTTGCTGATGATCGATGCCGTTGCGCCGACGGTACTCGTACGCCCGCTCGGTCCACAACGAGGCCCAGCACCTCTTGATCGCATCGAAACACTCATCGAGCGACCTCACGCTCAGAATGGTTTCATACTGCCCGGCAAACGAATGCCCCGGCAGGTCCTCCGCCGTCGCCGAGGAGCGTACGGCCACGGTGTGCGACCCCAATTGACTATACGCTGCTGTGACTTGCCCCCGCAGATCTTCCGGCCAAGGGGCCCGGATGATGAGTTGCTGAATCTCTCCGAGGATGGAGTGCGTTGCGGCCGGCGAGGCACCGAGTTTGCTCAGGAGTGTTTCGATCCTTGGACGAAGACCATCGGTGTTCAAGTGGTTGCGGAAAGCCGTCGTGGTTACGAAGAAGCACGGCGGGACCCGCGCACCCAACCTGCGCAGCGTGCAAAGGCCGGCGGCTTTGGGACCGATGGAATTGCCGTCGGATATCGACGGTGTCGTGCTCAACCAGACAATTTCTGTGCCCACGCATGTCTCCAATTATCGCCGCAAGTTCTATTCTACCGGCGTGCCTGCCGGCAACAACCTTGTTTTTGTCCTGGAATTCAGAAACACTTCTGCCCCGACGCCGCGTGCGTCCGATCGCAAGGCCTCGGGGTGCTTCTCTCGCCACTGTGCAAAATCCGGTCTCGGCGGATCGCCCGGCGCCGTGCGGCCCTTCTGTCATCCCGTTCGCGTTGCTCAGGGCAGGCTCTGAGCGACAGCGAAGGATCTGGCTTGGACATGATCATGAGCGTTGGCTCCATTCGTAGCCCAGATGCTTCACCGCGTTCAGCATGACAGAAGGGGGCTGGCGCTCTCGCAGAACGTGGTCCCACACTCATGGCGCGGTCACTTCGCCGCGGCGGGTGTTCGGCCTGTGACGGCCGAGATGCGGAACTCGACGATGTCCGGGTTCCTCCTTCCATCGGTTCCCGTCACGGTCAGGCGGACGTGCCGTGCGGCGACGGGTTCGAACGTATCCACAACAGGTTCGACGGCGGTTCCGGGCGTGGAGTTGCTCGTGCGGTCCACGACCTGGACGTATGCGTCCTGGTCCTGAGCCTTCACCTCCACGCTGAACCGACAGGCCTGGTTCGAGCCGACCACCTGTGTGCGACAGACCTGGTACACATCGCCCAAATCCACCTCCAGCCACTGGGGCAGGTCTCCCAACCGCCAGGAGGTTCGCGGATCGGCATCCACGGCTCGAGAGGCCGGATAGCCGGGCAGTTCCACCGAGGAGGCGATCGTTCGATTCATCGCCAGGTTCGTGTTGTCGCCGAACACGGAGACTCTGTCCATCGCAGGGCCAGCGTCATCTGCGAGGTTGCGGATCTCCACGACGTTCTGGCCCGCGGTGAAATGGGCGCCGGTGGCGGCGCTGCCCCAGACGTCCCAGGCTCCCGTGGGCGGGCAGGCCAGATTGGGCTCCACGACTGCCCCATTGACCGTGACCTTGACGTGCATATCCTGCGGCGTGCCGTTGCTGTAATGCAGCAGAATGCCTTTGTCCTCCGCCATGCCGGGGGGGATGGTCCATCGAATCACATCGGTCCGGCTCATCAGTCGAACGTATCCGTTGCCGGAGTATCCGGCGAACGCGGTCTCGATCCGGTCGACGGGAAGAGCCGTGGCGTCTTCCGCCTCGAAAGTCACCGGATCATACTCCACGAGGTAGGACATCGGATTCCAGTCGTGGCTGTCCGGCGCGTCGTTCCAGGCCGCATCGGGCGATCCCTCTCTGCCCATGTAGTGCAGCCGGTCCTCGCCTGGCCCGGAAGGTTCGACGGAGAGCCATGCGGTGTACACGAACGGTTCGCCGGTCACCCAGAGCCAACCTCCCGCCGGTTCCGGGGCTCCCTCCGGCTGATAGCCCCCCAGCCACGGTCCCATGTAGAGCATGTCGCCCAACGTGCGCCAGCAGGCCGGGTCGGCGCCGATGAGTCCGAAGACAAAATCATTTTCCCGCTGCGACGTGATGGTGGCCAGGTAACCGCCGGCCAGTCTCGCGGCCTGTTCGGCCGAGGTCCACGAGATCCGTTCTCCCACAGGGACTCCCTGGTAGGCGTGGCCGTTTCCGCCTTCTTCCACGGGCCACAAGCGAGCCGCAGCGGTGGTCGGCGTCCAGCCCTCGCCGGCAGAGGCCGTCGAGATCGCGGACGCCCCGAGATTGATCTGCGTATAATCCTCGGGGACATTCGGCTCCAGAATCCCCTTCGGCAGCTCGGCGTCCCACTCGAAATCGTACGCCGTGAACTCCGTGTGGATCTTCTGAAAACCGTTCAGGAAACCCGGATCCGCATCTATCCTCATCTCAATCCCGACCGGCAGAGAGCTCTCCGCCTCCACCCAGAGCGTCGCGGACATGTTCTGGATCGGGAAGAGGTATCTGACGTAATCCAGGACCGAAGAGGAGTCCACGTTGCTGATCGCGAACCCCTCGGCCTCGAAACCGTGGAATTGGGATCGGCCCAATTGTAGATGCGGCATCGCCATGATGTAGTTGACCAAGCCCGCCGGGGTGGACACTTTGAGCACTTCGTCGTAGAGACGCCCCTGGGCGGGAAGGCTGACGTATCTCTTACTCTTCGGGAATATCAAGACGACCTGCCCTCCCTTGAGCAGGTAGAACTGGTGATCGAGCTTGCCGTTCATATCGTATTGCTCTTCCATGAACCCGACGTCGGTCGAGATGTACTTGCGGACCTGGCTCTCGAAAAAGGGCCTGTCCTCGCCGGGATACCAGAAGAGACGCTTCTCTTTGTGCATCACGGTGCGTGTCTCGCTAAGCTTCTGGGCCACGTCGGCCAAAGCGACGCTGCGACGGCCTCCCAATGGGCTGAACAATATGATGGAAGCAGCCACGACAACAGTGGCGGCGACGGAATATCTTGCGATTCTGCTTTCCATGATCGTTCTCCATACACAAGTGCGGGCGACCCGCTGATCATTGATGTGTGTCCGCTGCATGGCGGCTGCGGCGTCGCGGAAGATGCGGTCATCCGTCTCCGTCCAGTCGCGCCGGCCGGGATTGGTTCGGCAAGCCGTTCTTATCAGGTTTTTGATCTTCTCGGACCGATTCATGGTTCCACCTGACCATCCAATTGGGACCGCAGCTTCGCGATCCCGTAGCGATACCGACTCTTGACCGTATTGACCGACTCGCCGGTCTGGCGGGCGATCTCGCGAAACCGCAGAGAGCCGAGCACGTGCAGGACGATGGCTTGATGCTGCTGCGGATCCAAGCCGGCCAGAGCGGTTCGGATCGTCTCATGCAGTTCCGAATCCGCCGCAACCTCCGAGGAATCCGGCTCTGGCCCGACCGGTCGAAACCGTTCAGGGCAGATCGGCCGATCCCGGCGGCCGACGTTCCGGGCCCGGTTGGCCACGCAGATCGCCAGGTATCCTTTGAGCGAGCCCTTGAGTTCGAACCGTCCCGCCTGAGAGGCGAAGGCGACGAACACGTCGTGGACCACGTCCTCGACCGCGGTCGGGTCGTGCAGCAGGGCGCCCGCCACGTGGAACAGGTCGGATCTGTATTTCTCGTAGATTCGGCGCAGCGACTCCGTGTCCCCTGCGTTGAACCTTCGGACTAGGCGTCTGTCCTCAAACATTCTCGACCAGCCCTTGCATGCATGGGCGTTCTTGCCCGTCCCATTGGAAACACGCCGGCTCGCGATTTGGGTGTGAACATGCGGGTTTTCACCGGGATTTTCTCACGGTATAATCAGAATGACGTTACACAGAGAAAAAGCAAGTTTTTAGGTGTGGTTTCTATGCCGGCAAATCTGACACCAGCGTATAAGGATGCGGAAGAGCGATTCCGCGCCGCGGAGAGCAACGAGGAGAAGATCGCGGCGTTGGAAGAGATGCTCAGGGTGATTCCCAAGCACAAGGGCACCGAGGGTCTGCAATCCGACCTCAAACGCAAGCTCAGCCGGCTCAGGGAGGCCCCCGCGGAGAAGAAGGCCGCCACTCGCGTGGATATTTTCCACGTCCCGCGATCGGGGGCCGGGCAGGTGGTCCTCCTGGGCCTGCCCAACACCGGCAAGAGCAGCATCCTGGCGGCCTTGACCAAGGCCAAGGTCGTCGTCGCGGACTTCCCGTTCGCCACCCAGGTCCCTGTGCCGGGGATGGTCCGATACGAGGATGTGCAGATCCAGCTTGTGGACATGCCGCCGATCACGGCTGAATACAGCGCGCCCGGCCAGGTGGGCACCTACCGCAATGGAGATCTGATCGCCCTGGTGATCGACTTGTCTCAGGACGTCGAGGAGCAGATCCTCGTCCTGCTGGACTTCCTCGAATCGCGCAAGCTGTTGGCCGATGGGAAGACGCCCGCCGTGGATGAGCAGGGCAACGTCGTGGGAAAGAAGGCGGTGTGCCTGTGCACCAAGGCGGACCTCGCTCCGGATGGTGCGTTCGAGCTGGTCAAGGGTGCGTGCGACAAGATGGCGGAATTCATGAGGCTCTCGATCCCGACGGGCGAGGGGCTCGACAAACTGGGCGAGATGTTGTTCCGCCAGTTGAACATCATCCGGGTTTATGCCAAGCCGCCCGGCAAGCCGGCGGATATGAACGACCCGTTCACGGTGCCGGCCGGTTCGACGGTTCAGGACCTGGCCCAGGCGATCCACCGTGAACTGGCGGAGAAACTCAAGAGCGCCCGCATCTGGGGCACCGGCGTCTACGACGGCCAGAGCGTCCATCTCACCCACACCCTCCACGACAAAGACGTCGTCGAATTGCACTTCGGATAGGCCGAATGCGAAGCGACGGATTGCGGTTGCCCGAAGCGCAACGGGTTCGACTCCTCGCCTTCGATCCTCATCCAGCCAAGCCGTCGCCGGCGGCTCACTGCTGTGGTCCTGACAGGGTTCCGAGACCTTGCCCTTTTCAGCGGCGGCCGGCTGTGGTACTCTCTCGCCTGAAGGTTCAAACGCCATTCTGGTAGGAGTCACGATGATGAGAACGATGGTCGACGGAATCCTGATTGCAGCCCTCCTGACTTTTGTGCCGTCAAGCCGCGGCGCTGAGGCTTCCGGCAGGGTCGTGACATATCCCGCTCCGGCGGGGGACTTCGTGTCGAATGATTATCAGGTGCAGGCGGGCGGGCAGAAAGTGGACGTGTACGGGGCCCGTGTGCTCGATGCGCCGTTTGCGGGCAAGGAGTACGATTACGGCGGGCCGTACTGCTTTGCCAATTTCGATATGGCCGGGCCGGTCACGGTCCGCGTCACGTCCGAGCGGTCGCTCCGCAATACGGTGATCCGGCCTCAGTCGGCCGGGGTGCGAATGACCGTCGTGGACGATCACACCCTGAGTCTGACGCTGGACAAGCCGTGCAAGTTCAGCGTCGAGCCGGACGGCAGGAAAGGGCCTCTGCTGCTGTTCGCCAACCCGCTGGAGACCGATGCCCCGAAGGAGGGCGACCCGAACGTCGTCTACTTCGGCCCGGGCGTGCACAAGCCTGAGAAGATCTCGTTGGGAACCGGCCAGACTCTCTACCTTGCCGGCGGAGCGGTCGTGAAAGCGGAAGTGTATGCACAGGGCGAGAACATCCGGATCTGCGGGCGAGGCATCCTGGACGGCTCCGACTGGGAATGGCGCAAAGGGCCGGTCGGCAATCTGATCGCCATCCGCAACAGCGCCAACGTCGAGGTGACCGGAATCACGCTTCGCGGCTCGTCCCACTGGACGATCGTGCCCAGCAGCAGCCGCAATGTGACGATCCGCAACGTCAAGCTCTGCAATTCCCGCGTCCAGAACGACGACGGGATCAATCCGTGCAACTCGCAGGACGTGCGCATCACGGATTGCTTCATCCGCAGCGACGACGACTGCGTGGCCCTCAAGGGGCTCGACCTCGGTGCCGCCAACAACAACGTCGAGCGGATCACGGTGGAGAATTCGATCCTCTGGTGCGACCGCGCCCGGATCTTCCTGCTCGGGCACGAGAGCCGCGCCGCGTACATGCGGGACGTGACGCTGCGCAACCTCGACATCATCCATTTCACGATGACGCCGTTCCTGCTGGAGCCCGGCGAGGACATGCGGATGGAGAATATTGTGATCGAGGACATCCGGATCCATGGCGAAGGCCAGCGGGAGTTCATTCGGCTGCGTCCCGTGGTCAATCAATACATGCACAACAAGGTTCCCGGGTTCATCCGCGACGTGCGGTTTCGCAACGTGACGCTCGATGGCTCGCCCGGCGAGTACCTGGTCCAAATCGAGGGAGCCGACGCCGCGCACGATGTGCAAAACGTGACCTTTGAGAATGTGTCGATCCTGGGCACGAAACTGACAAGTGCATCCCCTCCTGTCCGGATTGGCGGGCACGTCCAGAGCGTCCATTTTGACGGGGCCGGGTCCCAGCCGTAGCGGATCGGAAGCTTCCAGCGTCGAGTTCTATGCTTGGCCGGAAGCCACCTCCGGACTCAGGTAAGTCCGACCATGAGAGACGGCGTCCACCGCGTGGAGCAACTCCTGCACGTCGCCGTCCTTGACCACGTAGGCGCTGGCTCCCGCCTGGAACATCCGCGAGGCAAAGGCTTTGGAGACGTGAACCGACAGGGCGATGACCTGTACCCCGGGGCACTGTTCCATGATCTGGCGGGTCGCCTCGATGCCGCCGAGGCTCGGCATCACGACGTCCATGAACACCACGTCGGGCGAGAGCGCCCGGGCCAACTCTACAGCCGAACTGCCGTCCCGGGCTTCGCCCACCACCTTGACATCTGCTTCCAGTTCCAGCGCCTGAGTCAGGCTCCGCCGCACCGCGGGGTGGTCGTCGGCAATCAGTATCCGTGTCATAGGTTCCTCCCACCTGCCCTGACTGCCTTCCCTGGCGAGCCGTGCAAACTCCTTTGATGGGCTATGTTATCGGAATCTACTTGACAATCGTCGCTCACGATCCTATACACTGTTTCTATTACGGCATGGAGGACCGGGGTGGATTGAGGGATTTGCTTAAGGACGAGGCCGACGTTTCCTTAGTAGCATGACAAGCGAGACAAGTTCGGTGTGTCATCGATTGCGTCCGGACAGACTGAGCGGCGTGGGTAGAATAGGGACCCCAGCATGGCCAGGAAGCCGAATCATGAGACGACCGACGGCGCGCGGAAGTCGCAACAGAAGTACGAGCGATTGGGGAGCAAGCAGCAGCCGTCGAAACCGGCCGGGGAGACGAACGAATGCCGGATTCAGCCTGAAATTCTTCTCGAGAGCATCGCGGACGGATTGCTCGTTCTGGACAAAGAATGGCGCTATACGTATGTCAACCACACGGGTGCGGAGTTTTTCAATACGGCTCCGGCGAACCTGATCGGCAAAACCCTGTGGGACACGATCCCGCAGGGACGCCGGTCCCGGTTGGGCCTGGAGTGCCTCCGTGCGATCGAGCGGAAGAAGGAGGCCGAATGTCATGAGTATTGCGAGCGATTGGGCCGGTGGTTCTCCTGTCGCTGCCGTCCGTCCGGCGAGGATCTGATCGTCCTTCTGAACGACATCACCGAACACAAGCGGGTCGAAGAGGCTCTGCGCGAGAGCGAGCAACGGTCGCGGTTTGTGCTGGACGGCGGCCAGCTGGGTCGCTGGGAATGGGACCTTCGGACCGATGGCATGTTTTGGTGCCCGCGGGTATACGACCTGTTGGGAATGAGCGATTCCACCGCCGCGCGGGGCGATGTGTTTCTGGCCTGCGTTCATCCGCAAGATCGGGACGCTCTCAAGAAGCTCGTGGAGAAGACTCTGGCGGAGCAGACGGACTTCCAGGCGGAATTCCGTGTCGTACGGGGCGGGCGGGAAACCCGTGACGAAGTGGTTTGGCTGAAGTTGCGGGGCAAGGCGATTTGCGACGAGCAGGGGCCGGCCTCCCGGATGCTCGGCGTGTTGTACGATGTGACCGACCGCAAGCAGATGGAGGCTGAATTGCTCGGGCTCAACGAGCGGCTGAAAAAGGAAGTGCAGGTCCAGACCGAGGAAATGAAGGCCACGATCGATCGCCTGCAGGACGAGGTGACGCGCCGGGTTCTGGCCGAGGGGAAGCTTCGCAAACGCTCCCAGATGCTCGAGGCGTTCTTTCGGCATACGATCACGCCGCTGGCGTTCCTGGATCGGTCCTTCAACTTCATCCGGGTCAACGACGCCTACGCCAGGGCCGACGGCAAGACGCCGGAGTATTTCGTGGGCCGGAATCATTTCATGTTGTACCCGGACGCCCAGCTGCGGGAGGATTTCGAGCAGGTCGTTCGAACCGGCCAGCCGTGTCGGGCCCATGCCAGGCCGGTCACGTATCCTGACGGACCCCGGCGCGTGCGGTATTGGAACTGGCAACTCACTCCGGTGCTCAGCGACTCCGGGGGCGTGCGATTCCTGGTCTTCAGTCTCGAAGATGTCACCAGTCAGCGGGGGGCCCTGCAGGAACTTCGCCATCGCGCCGGTCAGCTCCAGAAGCTCACGCTGGAACTCTCCCAGGCGGAAGACCGGGAGCGCAGGCGGCTTGCCGAGATCCTTCACGACGATCTCCAGCAGGTGCTGGCTGCTGCGAAGTTCCACGTGGGAATACTGAGGTCGCGGATTCGAGACGACGAGGAGCTGCACGAACTTGCCGGTCAGATCAGCGATCTGCTGAAGGAGGCGATCGGGAAGTCCCGCAGTCTGTCGCACGAACTGAGCCCCGCCGTGCTGTACCAGAGCGACTTGGGCGAGACATTCGAGTGGCTGGCCCGCCAGTTGCAGGTCAAGCATGGGCTCACCGTTCTGGTCGAAGTCCGAGGCCGCGTCGAGCCTCGATCCGAGGTGCTCCGGGCGTTCCTGTACAAGGCGGCCCAAGAGTTGCTGTTCAACGTGGTCAAGCACGCAGGGGTGGCGGAGGCTCGCTTGCGCGTGCAGCGCGTTGCAGGCCATGTGTGGCTGACCATCTCGGACCGCGGATGCGGCTTCGATTCGGGCACGTTGGACGCGGGGGGATTCGGGCTGCTGAGCATCCGCGAGCGCGTCGAGCTTCTGGGCGGCCGGATGAGAATCAAGAGCACGGTCGGTCGGGGCAGCACGTTCCTGATCCGAGTCCCGGACCACCAGGCGGTTTCACCTGACGCACAGCCTGAAGCGATCGTTGCCTCTGCGGATCGGGCGGGAGAGCCTCTCCGTGACAAGCCGGCGAAAGACCCCGCCTGATTTCCTCTTCTCTCAGGGTTCTTCAAGCCAGTGCTGACCGAGGATCGCCAGATCCTGCCAGTCCACGGTTCCATCCGCATTGACATCGCCGGTCTGCGGGCCGGACCAGCCGGCCAATCGGGCGAAGAGCCACCAGGCGGCGCAGGCCTTCTGGTTCGCGTTGACGGGCTCGCTGTGCGCTGAATCACAGGAGTACCAGTCCACATTGACCGTGTGGCTGTTCTGCCAGGCCTGGGCCCAGTTGCCCAGAGGCGCCCCGGTCCGCGAAGCG
>CALMMH010000046.1 GCA_937868145.1 uncultured Phycisphaerales bacterium | reverse complement strand
CGACTCATAGTAGGTGTTTGCGACCGGGAGTCCCGCGTTGCCCCAAACGGTGTAGGCTTGTTCGATCACGTAGATGCCGGTGGGGTCGGCGTATGCAAGATTCGTCGTGGCGCACAGAACCAACGCAATCCGCAAGAACACCTTCCGTGTCATGTTGCCCTCCCTAAGGATCGGTTCCTCCGGCGACATGCCTGAGTCACAGAACCCGTTCTGGCGAGGGTACCGGTAGTCCGCTGTTCCGTCAATACGAGACGATGTACACATTTCCGAGTACACTCGGCCGGAAAAGCCGCCGGGAGTCGGATCGCCTCGGTTTGCTTGTGGCTGCGGCTTGGACCTATTCCTTCTGTTCGTGGAACTCGCCGGCGATCTTCGTGAACAGGTAGATCGCGACGATGCCGACGACCAGGTGGCCGGCCAGGACGTGCCAGACGTACCCGGGATGGCCGATCTTCTGGAAATACCCGTAGAGAGGGGTATAGACCAGACCGCTGAGGGCGCCGATCCCGCTGGCCAGGAAGTTGGAGCCCATGTACAGTCCGGCCTTCTCCTTGGGCGCGATCCATGTGATGTATTCTTGAATTCGCGGGGATGCGATCATCTCTCCCACCGCAAACAGGGAGATGCCCAGGAAGATCAACGCGGGAGTCGATGTGGCGGTGTAGCCCAGGACGACGAAGCCGACCGCCGCAATGGCTAGTCCGCAGAGGAACGCGGGAATTGCCCGAACCCGCTGCACGATCGAAGAGACCAGGAGTTGGAAGATCATGATGACGTAGCCGTCGTGGGAGATGGTTTCGCCGAGGATTCTGTGGACACCTGTGCCCTCATCGACCTGGGAAAGGAAATTGGCCACCGGGGTCCCCAGGACCGACCGGAGCTGCTCATAGAGCTTGGCGGTGTCCAGGTTCGTGTCCACGTACATGGCCAGCAGGTTGAAGAAGGACCAGAACGGCACCCAGAAGAAGACCCCGAGCAGGATGAGGAAGGCCAGGAATCTCAGGTCGGAGAGGGTCGTGAAGATTTCCTTTAGCTTGTTTTTGAGCGTGATGCCCTCGATCTGCCGAGGCGGTTCCTTGTAGAACAGGAGCGTGATGACCAACATGAGGCCGATGCCAATGCCCGCCGCGATGAAGGCGTGGTTCCAAGATTTGGCTCGGAGCCTGCCCATGATGATGGGACCGAATGTGGCGCCGATGTTCACCATCGCGTAGAAGATGCCAAACCCGAGGGTCTTGTTCGTTCCATCGGTCACGGCTCGAACGGTGCCGGAGATGAGCGGCTTGAAGATCCCTGCGGCCAGGCCAATGCTCAGCATCGTCAAGGCGATTCCGGAGAAGGACTTCGTCAAAAGCAACAGGAGAATTGACGGCAGATAGGCGAGATACGAGACGATGAGCACCTTCTTGAAACCGAAGCGATCGGCGAAGGTGCCGGAGATGACCGGGACGGTGTACGAGAACAGCAGGAAGATGGTTTGAACGATGCCGAGTTCGCCCTTGGAGTAGCCCAGGTGCTCCATGTAGATGCCGAAGCTGATGAAGATCCCGTAATAGGCGAATCGCTCCAGGAGTTCCACCGAATTGGCAATCCAGAACACAGGGGGGAAAGCGCTTCGTTTTTCCATGCGATCGATCTCCAATGCTATCAGGCTCAAACCAAAGCCGGCATTCTAACGCAACTCGGCGACGGAACGAAGATGAAAACGACGAGTTTTCCGGTTTGCCGCGTGTTCACCGATAGGACGGATGCGTTTACGAGAGAGGGCTCGCGAGTTGGGCCTCATGGCGCCGCGGGCGAACCAGTTGCTCGTGTTCGAGCAGTCGCTGCTTGATCGCGGTCCCGCCGGGAGCCGAGAAGCCGCCGAGACCGCCGTCGGTGCGGAGAACCCGGTGGCAGGGGATGATCAGCGGGATCGGGTTGGCCGCCATGACGCCGCCGACGGCGCGGGCCGCGACGGGGGACCCCACTTGCCTGGCCAGATCGCTGTAAGTCTTTGTACTGCCGAAGGGTATGGCCCGGCAGGCCCGCAGGACCTTCTGACCAAAGAGGCTGACGCTGTCGATGCAAACCGCCGGATCGATGCTGAAATCGATGATTTGACCTTCGAAGTAGGCGACGATCTGTTCCTGGAAGTCCGGGAGGAAGCCCTGGTCGAATCGGATGGCGTGGGCGGCCGGTCCGAGGCCCAGAAGCAGCCCGCGTTCCGCCGCCTGGCGGTCCGCCACAGGCAAGAAGGTCCGACAGACCGTGTCATTCTCGCCGGCAAAGGCGAAATGACCCCATTGCGTCCGAAAAACTGTATAACTCAGCATCCATGGCCTCCTAATTCTCGGTCCATCGCAGGATAACACCTTCGGACGCATGCCGTCAACCGTTTTGGCCGGCCAGGCATAATCTTGCGGGCGGAAAGTGAAAATCGTTGACGGAATTCGGGAATTGTGCTAAGAAAGAGAGTTTTTACGAAGGCGGGCCGGGGCGCCGAGGCTGTTGGACCGCGCAGAGAGGCCTTTTTCGGTGCGGCCCGGGAGCATGAAAAGCAAGGAAACCCGTCGAGTCGATGGGGCTATGCCGGTTGCGGCCGGACCGGACGGATTGTCGTCGCGGCCTGCTTTTCGGGTGTTTGGTTGGTGCTATGTCGCTGGATGAATTGAGAGAACGCATAGACGAGATCGACGTGGAGCTCGTGAATCTGCTCAACGAGCGGGCCCGCGTCGTCGTGGAGATCGGCAAGCTCAAAGCCCAGGCCGATCGTCCGATCTATGCGCCGGATCGCGAGAAGCAGGTGCTCGACAAGGTCGTGAAGGCCAACAAGGGACCTTTGCCGGACCGGACGCTGGCGGCGATCTGGCGGGAGATGATGAGCGGGTCGTTCGTGCTGGAGAAGCGGCCTCGGATCGCGTACCTCGGTCCTGGCGGCAGCTACAGCCACAGCGCCGCGCTGCTGAAGTTCGGGCGGAGCGTTGAATACGAGCCACTGGCGGACATCCGCAGCATCTTCGACGAGATCAGCAAGAACCATTGCGATCTGGGCATCGTCCCGGTCGAGAACTCCACCGGCGGCGGGGTCATCGAGACGCTCGACGCGCTGATCGACACCGACGTGAAGGTCTGCGCCGAGGTGGTGATGACGATCCACCATAACCTGCTGGCCAACTGCACGTTGGAAGAGATCGAGAAGATCTACTCGAAACCCGAAGTGTTCTCGCAGTGCCGCAACTGGCTGACCTCGACCTTCAAGGAGACCAACACGATCTCGGTGGCGTCCTCGGCCAAGGCGGCGCAAATGGCGGCCGAAGAGTCCTATGCTGCGGCGATCGGTTCGAGGACGGCCGCGGAGCTGTACGGGCTCAATGTCGTCTGCGAGAACATCGAGGACATTTCGAACAACGTGACGCGGTTCCTCGTGGTCAGTCGCGAGGACGCCCGGCCGACCGGCGAGGACAAGACTTCGATCGTGTTCAGCACCGCCCACAAGGCCGGCGCCTTGGCCGATGTGCTGGAGACGTTCAAGAGATACAATATCAACCTGACCAACATCGAGTCCAGGCCGAGCAAGAAACGCGAGTGGGAATACCATTTTCTGGTCGATTTCCTCGGGCACCGGACGGAAGAGCGGGTGCAGATCGGGCTGGAAGAAGCCCGGCAGCACTGCCTCCAGCTTTCGGTGCTCGGCAGCTTCCCGCGGGCCAAAGAGATCCTGTAGACGCCGGGACGGACGGATGGCGAACTTCGAAGGACATAGGAGAAAACGATGAGAAAACCGTTTGTAGCAGGCAACTGGAAAATGAACACGGACAGCCGCTCCAGCGTGGAATTGGCGCAGGGAGTGGCCAAGGGCGCTTCGGGCCTGGCCGGCGAGAAGGTCACCGTGGCTGTGATTCCGCCTTTCGTGTACCTGCAATCGGTCGTGAATGCGGTCCGTTCCACCGGCGTCGCGGTCGGCGCCCAGGACCTGTACATCGAGTCCAAGGGCGCCTTCACCGGCGAGATCAGCCCGGCGATGCTCAAGGACGTCGGCTGCAATTACGTCCTGTGCGGGCACTCCGAGCGGCGGCACGTGCTCGGCGAGTCGGACGAGTTCGTGGGCAAAAAGGTGACGGCCGCGATCGGCGGCGGACTGCTGCCCATCCTCTGCGTCGGCGAGCTGCTCTCCGAGCGCGACGGCGGCCAGACGGAAGCCGTGGTCGCTCGGAACCTGAAAACCGGATTGGCGGGCCTCGGCACCGACAAGATGTCGGCCGTGACGATCGCCTACGAGCCGGTGTGGGCGATCGGCACAGGTCGCACCGCCACGCCGCAGCAGGCCCAGGAAGTGCACGAGTTCATCCGCGGCCTGATGGCCGATATGTTCGGTAAGAAGCTGGCTGAGGAGACCCGCATCCTCTACGGCGGCTCGGCCAACGCCGGCAACGCCAAGGAGTTGATGTCGCAGAAAGACGTGGACGGCCTCCTGGTCGGCGGCGCCAGCCTGAAGGTTGACGATTTCGTGAAGATGATCCAGGCCTCGGCGTAAAGGAGCTTTCGCAGTCGATTCCATGCTTTGTTGGAGCCGGGCTGCGGGGATCGGGTATAATCGACAAAGCCGCCTATGCAGGCCGGCGTGACTGAGTGGAATGTTTTTGAGGCGTTTGTATGACTTTACTACCTCTGTTGGCAGTTGGCATTCTGATGAAGCTCGTGGCCGTCCTGTTCGTGTTGGTCGCGATCTTGCTGATCCTGGTGATCCTGGTCCAGAAGGGTCGGGGCGGCGGACTGAGCGGGGCCTTCGGCGGCGGCATGGCCAGCGGTTTGCTGGGCTCCAAGACCGGTGATTTCCTCACATGGATCACCATCGGCACGGTCGCGGTCTTCCTGGGGCTGGCGGTCCTGATGGCCCGATTCTACCGGCCGAGCGTCAGCAGCGACTACGACGTCAAAGAGCCGGTTCCGGTGACCCAGCCGGTCCCTGCGACGACCGAGCAAGCGGCCCCTGCGGCCCCGAACGCCACGCAGCAGCCTGCCCCGACCCCCGAGGCGCCTGCAGCGCAGCCTGCTCAGCCGGGTGCGACCAACGCCGGGGCTCAATCGCCTGCCCAGGGCGCTGGCACCGGCGGGCAGTAAGTCGTGGAAGGCCGCCGCGGGCGGAACGCTGCCGAACCTCGTGTGAGTTGGTTTGGGAGCGTGGGCGAAGCTATGGGTCCGTTCAGCCTCGGCCTGCCCGGGTGAGAAGTAGTTGATGTCGGGTGGCGGCATTCGGACCCGTAGACGCGACGTATTCGGACGGGTCCTTTCTTTGAGAGTGAGTTACGATGCTCAACAGCATGACCGGATATGGTGAGGCGACCGATGATCTCGACGGCGTTTCCTATGCCGTCGAAATCAAAACCGTCAACAACCGATATCTGAAAACGATCGTCAAGCTGCCGGAAGGCGTCTCCTTCCTGGAAGAGGAAGTCGACAAAGAGCTGCGAACGCGGCTTTCCCGCGGAACGGTCAATTATGTGCTCCGTCTCAAAGGCGCCTCCGCCAGTTCGCTTTTCCAGATCGACGAAGCGGCGCTGCGGTCCATCGTGTCGCAGTTGAACGGCGTCAGCTCCTCCGTGGGAGTGACCGGGGCCATCGATCTGGCCGGCCTGTTGGAGTTGCCGGGGATCGTTCAGCCGATTCAGCCGGATGAGGAACAGAGCGCCAAGATCAAGCAGTTCGTTCTCCGCCTGACCGGTCAGGCCCTGGACAAGCTCCAGCGGATGCGGGAGGCCGAAGGCGGCTTCCTCGCAGCCGACCTCAAGAAGCACTGCGACGCCATGTTGGGGGAGCTGGAAATCATCCGCCAGCGCAGCGATTCGGTGGTCCTGGAGTACGCCAAGCGGCTCCGGCGGCGCGTCGAAGAGTTGCTGGCCGAGGCCAAGCTCAAGCTCGACGAGCAGACCCTGGCCCGCGAGGTGGCGATTTTGGCCGACCGGTCGGACATTTCGGAAGAGATCGCCCGACTGGACGCCCACTTGCAGCAGTTCCGCCAGTTTTGCCAGACGGAAGGACAGGCGGGACGCCGGCTGGATTTCCTCAGTCAGGAGATGCTTCGCGAGGTCAACACGATCGGCAGCAAGGCGGCCGACGCGGACATCGCCAGGTCCGTGGTGGACATCAAGTGCTGGATCGAGCGGCTCAAGGAGCAGATCCAGAACATCGAGTGATTGAAGCGGCGGCCGGGGAACAGGCCGTCGGTTCTTGCGTAGAATGCGTGTTGTCGACGGAATCCACTGACCTCATAGGTTTGCGACAGGATGGCCCAGGCAGGCGACCAGAACAAAACCCGCGGGAAACTGATTGTCATCAGCGGACCCTCGGGTGTGGGCAAAAGCACGATCTGCAAGCGGCTCGTGGCCCAGTTGGAAGATACGCACCTGAGTATTTCCATGACGACCCGCCAGCCGGGGCCGGGGGAGCAGAACGGCCGGGAGTACTATTTCGTTTCCCGCGATGAGTTCCGCAAGCGGATCGAAGAGGGCGCGTTCCTGGAGTACGCCGAGGTCTTCGGCAATCTTTACGGCACCCCGCGGGACAAGACCGAAGAGGCCCTGGACGCCGGCAGGACCGTGATCCTGGAGATCGACATCCAGGGAGGCAAACAGGTCAAGACCATCTACCCGCAGGCGGTGATGGTGTTCATCCTGCCGCCGAGCACGAAGGTGCTGACGGATCGGATCAGCGACCGGGCGCGCGAGAGCGGCGACATCATCGCCAAGCGGCTCGGCGGCGCCGGCAGTGAGATTGCCGCCGCGTGGCAATGTTACGACAATATGGTGATCAACGATGATCTGGAGCAGGCGATCAAAGAGGTCGTTCAGATCATTCAGAATGCACCGACGATCGACAGCCTGGATTGATCGGGTTTTTGGAGAACGATATGCTGGAAGAACTCAAGAGTGATGAAATCGTCAAAAAGGTCGGTGGGCGATTCAAGTTGGCCGCGCTGATCCAGAAGCGGATGCTCGAGCTGCTGCAGGGCTCCCGTCCTCTGATCGACAACACCGAGGGCCGCACGATGATGGAGATCGTCGTCCAGGAGATTCTCCAGGACAAGATCACGATCGACGAGACGCCGTACGTGCGGCCGACCAAGGCCGAAGTGGTGGAATCCCGCTCCGACGAACTGGACCGTCTGTTCGAGAAGCGCGGCATGTAGGGTGCGGGCCACGCACTCTCTTGTCCACCTATGGTCAAGGATCTGAACATCCTGCTGGGAGTCACGGGCGGGATCGCCGCATACAAGGCGGTGGATCTGGCCAGCAAGTTGACAGCCGCCGGGGCGCACGTCCGGACGGTGATGACGGAGAGTGCCTGTCAACTCGTCATGCCCAAAAGCTTCGAGGCGGTCACCGCCGGACCGGTCTACACCAGCCTCTGGAGCGATCCGCAGGGCCACAGCAGCAGTCACATCTTTCTGGCCGACTGGGCGCAGGTCGTGGTCGTGGCCCCGGCCAGCGCCGACATTCTCGGCAAGGCCGCCAACGGCATCTGCGACGATCTGCTCAGCACGACGGTGTGTGTTTGCTGGGCGACGCCGACGTTGCTGGCGCCGGCGATGAACACTCGGATGTGGGAGAACCCGGCGGTTCAACGCAACGTCGAGACTCTCCGTAGCCGGGGGGCTCGTATCGTCGGTCCGGCGGCGGGACGCCTGGCCTGCGGCACGGAAGGCGTCGGCCGAATGGCCGAGCCGCAGGACATCTTCGCGGCCATCGAGGAACTGGCCGCAGCAAATCGGCGAAAATGATCGGCGAGATCATGGCGTCGCGCGTTCCGACCCCTGGACCCGTACGCTTTCTTCCTATGGGGTCCAGTCTATTGCCCTCCACGGTGCGACTCAACTCGCCTTCGCGTTCAGCCGATGAAGAGCGTGATGCTATACACCGGGTTAAAGCAAAACCTGTTGTTCGATCGATGTCCTTCGTGCAAAACCGCCTGGGCCACTCGGGAGAGCCTTCTCGCCGATCCCGGCGTCCGCTTGATCGGCTACCGCAGTTGCCTAGCCGATTTGCTCGTCGGTGTATTCCTGTTTCACCACCGTTGCGAAGAGATCGTGACGATCCACGTCAGTGAGTTTGCGGACCTCTACGATGGGCCGATGTTCCACACCCCACAGACCGGCGGCGAGAAGTGTCGGGGGTATTGTCTTCGCGTCGAGGAATTGCGGCCCTGCCCGGCGCAGTGCGAGTGCGCCTTCGTGCGGGAAATCGCCAATCTCATCAGCAACTGGCCCAAACGAGCCGGCACTATAAGCACGGCGACCGCCCACACGGAACTGCCAGGGTAGCGGTGCGTCCCTCCTTCGATCCTCCACCGCCGACGGATTGCCCGAATGCTTGTCGAATCCCCCCGCAACCGGTAGACTCCATGAATGGACAACGCCGGCCGACGCGCATCGCCTGTAGCGATTGCCCGCCGGCCCGATGGGCAGGAGTCCGTCGGACGACACGAGTTCTTTTCCGGGCGACAAGCTATGCGGATCTTGATCACGGCGGGCGGCACCCGCGAGTACATCGACCCCGTGCGGTTCATCTCCAACGCCAGCAGCGGACGGATGGGGTACGCGCTGGCCCGCGCGGCGCTGAAGGCCGGCCATGAAGTCACCCTGATCACCGCCCCAACGGCTCTGAAGCCCCCGGCGGGCACCCAAGTCATCCGCGTCGAGAGCGCCGCCGAGATGTTCGAGGCGGTGAAGGCCGAGTTCTCCCGGTGCGAGTGTCTCATCATGGCCGCCGCGGTCTCGGACTACACGCCCGCCCGACCCTCGAAGACCAAACTCAAGAAGCAGACGAACAACCTCACGCTCGAACTCAAGCCCACGCAAGACATCCTCAAATGGGCTGGCAAGCACAAGGCCGCGTCGCAAGCCTTGGGCCGCAGGCCGCAGATCGTCGTCGGCTTCGCCCTGGAGGACCGCGATCTATGGGCCAACGCCGAGCGGAAACTCCACGAAAAGAACCTCGACCTGATCGTCGCCAACGCGCCCAGCGCGATTGGAGCCGAGCGATCGACGGTGCACATCAAGATCCGAGGGGCCGAGTGGATCGAGACGGCCGACAGGAACAAGACCGCAACTGCCGGGCGGATCATCGCCCTGATCGAACGCCACGTCCACCGAGAGCGCCTGTAGGGCTCGGGCGGTGCGACTGCGGCGTGGGAAGCCGGGAGTCCGTCTATCATCGGGCAGGCAGATCGGGGAAGGCCTGGATCACCGCGGTGTTGACGAGCTTGCCGTTGGCCATGTTGATCGCGGCGGCCCGGCCTGCGTCGAGGGTTGCGAAAGACTTCACGCCTTGCGAGGCGAGCTGGCGAACGTAGGGGAGCGTCGCGTTGCACAGAGCGAGCGTCGAGGTCCGGCTCACCGCGCCGGGGATGTTCGTCACGCAGTAGTGGACCACGCCGTCGACGAGGTAGATCGGGTCGCTGTGCGTCGTGGGGCGGGAGGTTTCCGCGCAGCCGCCCTGGTCGATGGAGACGTCCACGATGACGCTGCCGGGCTTCATGCGGGTTACGAGCGATCGCGGCAGGAGGACGGGGGTCCGGCTGCCGGGGATCAGGACCGCTCCGATCACCAGATCTGCACTGGCCGTGTAGTCTGCGATCGTATGTGGGTCCGAGTAGATCGTCGTCACGTTGGCGGGCATCACCTCGTCGAGATAGCGGAGGCGGTCCAGGTTGATGTCCATGAGGGTGACGTTGGCGGCCAGTCCCGCCGCCATACGGGCGGCATTGGTGCCGACGATCCCGGCGCCGAGAACCACGACGTTGGCCGGCGCGACGCCGGGGACGCCGCCAAGCAGAATGCCCTGGCCCATCATCGGCCGTTCGAGATACTTGGCGCCTTCCTGGATGGACATCCGGCCGGCGATCTCGCTCATCGGCGTCAGCAGGGGCAGCCGGCCCTCGGCGTCGTGGAACGTCTCATAGGCCACCGCCGTGATGCCGGTTTCGAGGCAGCCGACCGTCAGCTCGCGTGAGGCCGCGAAGTGGAAGTAGCAAAACAGGATCTGGGCCGGACGAAGCCTGGCGAGTTCCTGTGGCTGAGGTTCCTTGACCTTCACGATCATCTCCGCTTTCGCGTAGATCTCCTCGGCCGTGGCCACGATCTTTGCGCCGGCTGTGATGTATCGCTGATTGTCGAACCCGCTGCCCAGGCCCGCCTCGCTCTCGACGAGCACGGTGTGTCCGTCCCGCGTGAGCAGATCCGCCCCCACGGGCAGCAGGCCCACGCGATACTCATCCTTCTTGATCTCCTTCGGCACGCCGACGATCATGGTAACCTCAAGTTTGATGGTTGATTTTTGATTGTTGATTTGTTGTGCATCGCGACGCCAATCTGAAATCAACAATCAACCATCACAAATCACACATCAATCAGTAATTCCCAGGTCGTCCTTCGTGATGATCGATTCGAACGCGTAGCCGGCACCGGTGATGTTCTCGCGGGCGCCCTGCTTGCGGTCGATGACCGCGACGATCTTCTTGACCTTCGCGCCGGCGTCGGTGATGACCTTGGCGGCTTCGAGGACCTGGCCGCCGGTGGTGGCGATGTCCTCGA
>CALMMH010000045.1 GCA_937868145.1 uncultured Phycisphaerales bacterium | reverse complement strand
GGATCAACTGCCCGACCATCGGATCGAGGGGGCGTGCCGGATCGAACGCGCCGGCCCAGCGCGTCGTGCCGACGCCGTCGCTGTGCACACCGATCTTCTCGAGCGCACGCGGTCCGCTCATCCACAGCCCGAAGATGCCGATCGAGCCGCTGATCGTCGACGGGTCGGCGTAGATCCGGTTCGCGTTCATCGAGATCCAGCAGGCCGAAGACGATCCGAATCCAGCCCTCGAGTTCGTTGATGTTTCGCGTGATGACATATCCCAGGATCATGCCCAGGGCCGAGCCCGCAACGCCCACGGAGACGCCGAAGCCCAGGAACAACCCAACCACCGAAGCGCTCGACGCCCCGCAACTCTTGATCACCGCGACGTCCCGCTGCTTGAGCTTGACCATCATGTAGAAGATGCAGAAGACCAGCACGACCACGCTGAAGCTGACTACGCCGAAGATCACCAGCAGCACGCCCATTTGCTTCTTGATCTCGGCGACGACCGGGCCCTGCAACTGCATGGCGGTGTAGATGTCGGTGTCGACGATGTCGAGCGCGCTCCAGCCCAGTTCCTGCCGGGCGAATTCGCCCCACAGCTCGCGGATCTCGTTCATGGCCTCGTAGAGATCCACGCCGGGTTTGATCCGAATGCTGATCCGGGTCGCCATCTCGCCGGACCGGCCGGGATACAGTTCCTTCTGAAGCGCTTCGATGGGGAGATAAATGAAGCGGCTGTCCAATTCGTACACGCCCGCGAAAACCACGTCGACCACGCGAAACGGAATGACTCTTCTCCTGGGGATCTCGTCAGAGCCGCCGACCGAATCCATCGTGCCGGTCGTCACGCTGACCCGCCGGCCGACGATCTCCTTGAGGATCGCCTGTTGATCGTACTCGTCGGTCTGTTCGTCCGGCTGGGCCACCACGCCGATCCCGATGAATCCCGCGACGTCGCCCGGCGCATCCGGCACAGCAAAGGAAGGGTCCTGGGCCGCCTGTCCCTGGAGGAGCAGAGCCTTCTTGAAGCCGGTCACCCGGGCCCTCCGCTCCGGCTGAATCCCCCAGACGCTGACCATCCGCACGTTGCCCTGCCCCAGGTGCAGGATCCCCTCGGACGACAGACTCGCCTCCGCGGCTTCGACAACGTCCAGTCGCTCCAGCCGCTCGATCAACAGGGGATACTTCGTGAACGTCAGATTCTGCGGCGCGTTGAGGGTCACGTCACCGATCATCTCGACCGCGCTTTTCTCGAACGCCGCGATGAAACCGTTGAACAGGCTGGCCACCACGATCAGCAGAGAGACCGACATCGCCACGGCCGCGATGCTCAGGAGAATGATCCGCCGACTACGAAGGTACTTCAGCCAAAGGAAAGCTGACTCTATGGATGGGAAGATCTCATGTAGTCCGAGACTCCCTCGCAAGATGTGGTAATTCACAAATGCTACGAGTAGCAGTGGCGCGTGGGTTCTGCTCTGACTGCCAAGAGCTATCGCTGCACATAGCTGAGCAAACCACAAGCAACCCGCCAAGATAGCGGAAAAGACACGGCTGAACCGCCGGCGCACCATGGTCTGCAGAAGACATGGTACTGCCACACCCGCCACCCAGGTGAACAGGAATCCAAGTACTATGTTTCTGATCGTGTAGTCTGCCATGAATATATCATTATCTCGCCGGGTGCCACGCCCAAGCGAAGCTTGAGCGTGTCTTCCTATGCGATGGGACGCGCCCAGGCAAACACGGTCAAACAAGTTTGGCCGTGCCACCCTTCCCCGTGTGTACTTCCAACTGAGGACCGGGCACACTCCATGCCGGCGTGATACCCAGAGGCCTGCCTACTTGTTCTCCGCCGACAGAGGCTTGAGCAGCGGGAACAGGATGACGTCCCGGATCGTCGTGGCGCCGGTCAGCAGCATGACGAGCCGGTCGATCCCGATGCCCAGGCCGCCCGCCGGAGGCATGCCGTACTTGAGGGCGTCCACGTAGTCGATGTCCATCTTCGTCAGCGACTCATCCTGGCCTCGCAACTGGTGGCGGAAGTTCTCGTACTGGATCGCCGGGTCGTTCAGCTCGGTGTAGGCGTTGGCCAGCTCCATGCCCGAGACAAACAGCTCGAACCGCTCCGCATACCGCGGGTCGGCCTTGCTGGGTCTCGCCAGCGGGCATAGGATCGCCGGGTAATCGATCACGAAGGTCGGATCGATCAGATTGTGCTCGACGGTAGTCTCGAACACTTCGTTGGTCACCACGGCGTCGTCCATGCCGGCGTCCTGGATGTTCAGCTCGCGGGCCTTCGCCCGAATCGCCTGGATGTCGTCGACGTCGCAGCCGCTGAACTCTTTCAACAACTCCACGTATTTCGCCCGCCGCCAGGGTCCCTTGAATTCGATCTGCCGCTCGCCGAACTGGATCTTCGTGTCCGAGCCGATGGCCTCGATGCAGGCGCAGACCAGTTCCTCCGTCAGATCCATCATCACGTGGTAATTGCCGTAAGCCTGATAGACCTCCACCATCGTGAACTCGGGATTGTGCTGGCGGTCGAGCCCTTCGTTGCGGAAGTTGCGGTTGATCTCGAAGACCCGCTCCATGCCGCCGACCAGGAGCCGCTTGAGAAACAACTCCGGGGCGATTCGCAAGTAGAGTTCGAGATCCAGGGCGTTGTGATGCGTGATGAAGGGTCGGGCGGCCGCCCCGCCGGCGATCGTCTGCATCATGGGCGTCTCGACCTCGAGGAACCCCCGGGCCGTGAGAAACCGACGAACCGTGGAGACGATCTCGCTGCGGGCTTTGAACCGCTCCATGACCTCGGGATTGGCCCAGAGGTCCACATACCGCTGCCGATACCGCTGATCGACGTCCGCCAGGCCGTGGAATTTCTCCGGCGGCTGGAACAGACATTTGCTCAGGAACGTCAGACCGCTCTCTTCGACCCAGATGGTCAGTTCGCCCGTCTTGGTCTTGCCCAACTGCCCGGTGGCGCCGATGAGGTCGCCGAGATCCAGCAGTTTGGCCAGCGGCCACTGATTGGGCATCATGCTCTTGCTCAAGCCCACCTGGATCGCGCCGGTGCGATCGCGCAGCGTGATGAAAATCAACTTGCCGATGTCCCTGAGCAGCACGATTCGCCCGGCGCAGCGGGCTCGCTGGCCCTCGGTGTTCTCCTGGTATCGGGCCCGAACCGACGATGCCGACTCAACGTCCTCAAAACGCGAGCCATAGGGATCGGTCCCCAGAGCTGCGATTTGCGTCAGTTTTTCCTGCCTCTGTTGCTCGAACTTGCTCGTATCGACTGGATTGCTCAACTGCGTTCTCCCGAGTCCCCTATTCCTTTGCCGCCAGCGCGCCGGCTTCAATCAGCTGGGTCCTGGCGACCAGAAGC
>CALMMH010000044.1 GCA_937868145.1 uncultured Phycisphaerales bacterium | reverse complement strand
AGGAACTGGCGGAGGCTCGCCATCTGGCCTCGCATGAACTGGTTCGTCACGGAGGTGAAGCCGCTGGTGAGCGTGATGAAATGGTGCATGTTGTCGGCCCGCCGGAAGTGGCGGACGATCTGCGCGAAGTATCCGAGCATAATGTCGTCATGGTGCGGCTCGGTATGCAGGAACGACTTGCCCGTGGAGACGCGCAGGCCGTTTTCGATCTTCTTGACGAGCCGGTCGTAGGTCATGACAGTCAGACGGTCCAAAGGCTCGGGGCGGCGTTGCAGGACTACAGAGGCGAGCCGGTCGGTCCGGCAATCCATCTCGGTCAGATCGAGCAGCCGTTTGCGACGCTCCACCGCCAGATCGACCAGGACCTTTTCCACCTCGGCGTCACTGATCCGCGGCGTCTTGTCCAGTACGCTGACCTGCCGCTCGATCAGGCGAGCGGCGGCCCCTCGCGTGATGTAGAACCGCGCGTTGGGCAATTCCTGAAGGCTGCTGGCGGGCGTCTCGATGTTTTTGCCCGACTGGATGGCCTGGGCCGCCAGCGCCGCCTTCGCCTGTCCGGCGGCCAGGATGATCGCGGTGCACTCGGGGTTGCACGTGATCGTATCGAGCCCGATGGTGATCACCAGACTGTGACGGGCGATTTCGATTCCGCCCAGGTCCGTCGCAGCCGCCGCCTGGGTCTCGTAGTTCGTCGGGCACAGCCGCGTGGTCGAATAGTGGTCGGAACCGCGGATATTGAACCCGATGTGGCCGTCCGGTCCGATGCCGCCCAGGAAGAACCCGATGCCGCCAAGGTCCCGAACCCGCTGCTCGTACTCCATGCACCACTGATCGATCTGAGCCAGCAGAGTCTTCTGCCGGGATTCGAGATGGCTCGTCGGCTGGCGATACCGCAAGGTCAAGTCCACGCGATTGCCCGGCCAGATCGCCGCAAGCTTCTCGTCCGGGCCCAGACCGATCGTGCACGGATCGATCAACATGGCCTTGGCCGGATCGAGGCCGAACCCTTCGATGTAGAAATGCTTCACATAGTGCGTAAAACTGTTGTGCTGGGAAGAGTCGATGGGATAGAACTCGTCGATCTGGACGAAGTGCAGGCCCCTCAGGTCGGGCTTCTTCGTCGGATCGACGCCGGCGTCGCGGAGCGTCTGCTGAATCTCGGGCGTCTCCCACTCGCTCTGAAGCCGCTGAACCCATCGGATGAAGTGTTCCGGCGTCTTGCCCGTGGGCAGGGAAATCACGCCGTCCGGATGCTGCTGGACCCACTCGACGAATCGCATCGCCGCCAGCTTGCCTAGCGCAGGGAAGTTCTCCACGACGATCGTAGGAATCTTTTCCGTTGGGGGATACAGCGCGTCAAACGAGGAGGCCCGGACGGTTGCCTCCTCCACGGGGGTCAGACTGATCTGCATATTCTCATCCATTCGTATGTACAGGCACAGAATCTGCGCCGGGGTTACGGAAACAATTGTGTCAGCATACCACTGGCCGCCCACCCCCGCAAGTCCTCATCTGCACAATCCCCCCCCGTCCGAACAGGACTTCGCCCCCGCGGTTGAAATCCCGGCGGCGGTCCTGCATACTTGCCCGCGATGTCCGGGTGGCATCGGCAAGCTTGTTTGCCGATGGTCTTGTCCCGGCGAGGCAGCCATCGACAAGCTCCGAGGACTGCGCTTGTCGCTGCCACCCGGAATCAAAGGAGAGTAGCCCTCGACATCTCACGCCCTCGCGGCCGCGTGCTTTCCTCGGGATCGTCACCACCCTATTCCGGCCGCGCCCAGCCAGGAGGGGAGGACATGACCGTGGTTGCACGCGCATCGCGGGCTGGTTGCATTCGAGGGGTGCGGTTGGCGCTTTGGGGGTACCAGCGGAGAGAGGGACCAAGCCTGGCACATGAGGGTGGATCGTCCGTCCATGACGAGGCGCTCCCCCTGGCGAAGGCGTGCGAGAGAGAACCCGAGGTCCGTGGGGGGGACTCGCGTGAGATCCCGATGTGCCGAACTTCCCAGCGAGCCGGGGCGCGTGGTTGTTCGCCCGTACGGTGATGATTCGTTTGTGCTCCCTCTCCGCTGGTACCCCGAAAGCGGTAAACGCACGCCGCGAACGCGACCGGCCTGCGATACCCACGCCACTACGGACCTGCACGCCAGAAGCCTCTCTCGAACGACGTTGCCCGGCGGCATGCCACGGCGCAGTTCGCGCCCGCTGTTGAAATCCCAATGGTCATTCTGTATACTCGGCGGCAAGGGTGGCCTTCCGCGTGGAGGGTGTGTACAGCACGCCCCACCTGCCGCCTGAAGTCGTTGCATCGAATGGTTGATGCGCAATCGCACGTCTGAATTACTAGGCAGAGGCATCGGATGAGCAATCTATTCACTGTCAAGGACAAAGTCGTGGTGGTGACCGGCGGCGGCGGAATTCTGTGCGGCACGATGGCCAAGGCCCTCGGCGCCGACGGCGCCAAGGTCGCGATCCTCGATCTGTTCGACGCTGCGGCGGCAAAGGTCGCCGACGAGATCAACGCCAAGGGCGGCGTCGCGATCCCGGTCCAGTGCAACGTGCTCGACAAAGCCAGCATCGAGCAAGCCCGCGACAAAGTCGTCGCGACGTTCGGCCGGATCGACGTCCTGATCAACGGCGCCGGCGGCAACAAGAAGGAAGCGACCACGTCGCCCCAGATGTCGTTCTTCGACCTGCCGGCCGAGGCCGTCCGGTTCGTCTTCGACCTGAATTTCCTGGGCACCCTGCTGCCGACGCAGGTCTTCGGCAAGCTGATGGCCGAGCAGAAGTCAGGCAACATACTGAACATCTCCAGCATGAACGCGCTTCGCCCGCTGACGAAGATCCCGGCGTACTCGGCCGCCAAGGCCGCCATCAGCAACTTCACGCAGTGGCTGGCCGTCCACATGTGCCAGAATTACTCGTGCGGCATCCGCGTCAACGCCATCGCGCCGGGCTTCTTCCTGACCGAGCAGAACCGCTTCCTCCTGACCGATGAAAAGACCGGCGCCCTGACCCCGCGCGGCGCCACGGTCGTGGGCCACACGCCGATGGGCCGGTTCGGCTCGCCGGACGAGTTGCTCGGCGCGATGTTCTGGCTGCTCAGCGACGCCTCGAAGTTCGTCACGGGCGTCACGATCCCCGTCGACGGCGGCTTCTCCGCCTGCTGCGGCGTGTGACGTGCTCGTAGTGTGCCCGCAAGGGCATATCTCTTCTGATTCGGCGTGCGTGGCGTCTGGAAGATAACGCCTCACGGCGTCACTACAAGCGAAGGAGACATCGCGATGAAACAGAACGATCTGACGCGTCGAGGTTTTCTGCGATCCAGCGGCGCGGCGGCGATGGCGCTCGGAGCCGTCTCCGTCGGCGCGGCTC
>CALMMH010000043.1 GCA_937868145.1 uncultured Phycisphaerales bacterium | reverse complement strand
TCTGAAATAGACGTAGCCCCTGCGACTGAACATGTTCGCGAGCGTCCAGGCCAGAATCGTCTCCGTAAGTCCCCTGTACGCCTCTCCCATGCCGGCGAAAAAGCTGATCGCCTGGGCCGGAGCGTGGATATCGACGGGATAGGTCCGATCATGGTAGTACTTCGGCGTCCCATCGGCCAGAAAGAAATGCTCGGCGTAGAACCGCACGCCCCTCTCGTAGGCGTGGGCATGCTCGCGGGCATACCCCTCGTCGAGGATGTACCTCAGGGCTTGCACATTGAAACCGGTGTGAAACGAATCGATCCACCGCTGGTTCTCTCTCTCCCCGTAGTACCAGGACCCATCCTCATTCTGGCGATGCATCGAATAGGCCAGGCTGGACAAGGCGGCGTCCATACAGCGGGCATCACCGCCGTGCCGCCCCAGCCGAACG
The DNA here is from genome assembly GCA_937868145.1 of uncultured Phycisphaerales bacterium. Taxonomy (GTDB): domain Bacteria; phylum Planctomycetota; class Phycisphaerae; order Sedimentisphaerales; family Anaerobacaceae; genus PLanc-01. The sequence goes on along the minus strand of CALMMH010000043.1, from coordinate 4,136 downwards.
AGGATGGAAGCTCCGAGCAGGTTCGCGTTGTGGATGACGTCCGAGTCCGCCGGCGTGTAGCCGAAACAGAAGGTGTCGTCCTGCCTCGTCCTGGGCAGATCGTTCAGGATGAAGTCCTTGATCGAGATCGCCAGATCCAGGGCTCGTTGCTTGCCGGTCGCCTCGTAACAATCCAGCAGAGCATGGCCGATGAAGGATGTGTTCACAATCGTCGGCGTCCCCGCGGGACGAAAGGCAGTCCGGGACTGCCAATCGAAATTATAGCCCCAGCAGTTACCCGAATACCCTTGGCTGCGAAGTTGCTCCAGCATGCCGAGGAGGTAATCGATCCTCTCCAGGTACCGCGGCTCTTTGGCAACAGCATACAGCTTGACATATCCCCAGAGGAACAGGCCAATTCCTTTGGGATTGTGTCCCTTGCGAATGCCCAAAAGCGGACGGAAGTTGATCGGCGAACGCCGGAGCGCCTGTGTCGCCGCCATGCGCACCCATTTGCTCTTGGCGCCAATCCGCCGGATCAACGGGCTGTTCAGCGTATCGTAGGGATCGTATCCGGCGTAATCCGCCGCCTCCACATACGCCATCAAGTTGTCCACATACGGCTTGACGTTCATCGAACTTGCGATTCCTTGACAGCGGAATCGACGGTCTCGCTCAGCCTCGAAACGCCCGGCACGCACAGCGAGTTTTGGATGCTTTCGGATAGGGTCACGAAACCCACGTTTGTGTCCTCGGAGAGCGTGCCCAGGAATTCGTCGAACTGCCGGTCATTGAGGAAATCTTTCGAATGGCCGATCATAACGACCGGCCGATGTTGACGCTCATCGACTTCGCGGATCCGCTTACGCATGTCTTTGCACGACAGCTTACAGAAATCGAAGGTGCTGGCATGCCTGGACAGAAGTTTCGTCAGGATCGTCCGGTACGAGGGAACGGAACTCATGCCGCAGCTGTCTCCATGGGTATGGCCGTTTCGGTACGCGCGCTCGATCTGCCGTCTCCGTAGGGCCGCCCGGATCTTGGCCGGCTTGAAGTTGCTCCAGTACGGCTCCATCCTGGCGCTGACCGGAAACTCGATGACGTTCTCGCCCGGCCGTCCCTTTTCGGTGAATTCCGTATCCGTCGTCCACCACACCGCTTCTCCGGTCTCCACGCGAGAATAGTCCACGGCAAAGGAGCCGGTCTTCCGATACCCTTTGACGACGGAGCTGTCGGCCCTTAATCCGACTCTCTTCATCGCTTGGATAATGGATCGCGACGGTTGAGCGTAGAAGCCGCCGGCCCTGAAGCAGATGCATTCATAGTCCGATTTCACCGGTCGAATCATTTCTTCGAGGGTCTGTTTGCCCCGAAAGAGGGCCCCCGTGATGGACGCGAGCCGCTCTTTGTCCCCGAGTCCCTCCGGCAGATCGGCCAGTCGCCAGTAGGAATTGCGAAGACGCCAGCCGCCTTCCCCATACTCCGCCCCGATCCATTGGGGGTGCAGATGCAACTGGACGTCGTGACCCCGCTGGACCGCCTCGACCGCCTGTTCTCTCATGATCTGAGCGGGCGAATACCCCCACTGACGTCGAAGTCGCGTCTCGTATTGCTCGAAGGCCCAGTATTCACCGACTTCGAACATAATCGTCATCTTCGCGGCGTGTCTCTCGCAGATGTTCAGCAGGCGACTGGTCGGGTAGGCCACATCCCGGATCACATCGCCGGCGCCGTTGCCGAAGATTTCGTAATCGAGACTCAGAATGAGGTGTATCAAGGCAACCCTTCGTCTCACAGATGTCCGGCGATCAAGCCCCCAGGCGTTTCAACGCACAACGACCGGGACCGGTCAGCCGCTCTTCTTGGGGTCGTTCTCGGTCCCCGGGTTCGTCGCTCGATGCCCACGGTGACTATATGCGCCATATCCGCCGTAGCTATAGCCGTATCCGTGGCCTTCGCGATTGCCCGAGCCCACAAAGACCGTCCCCAGCAGGCGGCCTCCCGTGGAGTTCAAGCGAATGAGAGCATTCGTGACATTTCCCCGTTGCGACACATGCTCTCGTTCCACCATGATCGTCCCATCGACCTGGTTGGCAAGAATCACGGCGTCCGCCACCGGGAGCATCGGCGGACTATCCAGCAGGATGATGTCGTAATTGTACCGACTCAAGAGCTGGCTCATGCACGCCTTGAACGCGCCGTTGGCAATCTCTTCCACCACGACCGGGGCGTCCTGCTTTCCGGCGGGCATGATGTGCAGTCCGGACGTCTTCGTCGTGAAGAGATGCTGCGATTCCACGGTCTTCGTGCTCAACGCGTCGATGAAGCCCGCCCTGCCGCTCACCTCGAACCAGGTGGACAGCGTCCTCTTGTAGAAGTCCGCATCGACGATCAGAACCTTCTTGCCCGTCTGCGCGATGCTTCTGCCCAGGAGCAACGTCACGCTGGATTTGCCGGTTCCCGGCATGGCGCTGCTGACCAGAACCGTAATGCCCCGACGACCGCTCAGATGAGACAGCAGCGTGGTGCGTGTCAAACGAATGGATTCCGTCATGTACTGATCGGACGTCGTTTCGTCGCACCACGCCTCTCCCAGCAGTTTGCTCGTCCGAACGTAGGGGATGTGGCCGAGGAAAGGAGCCGGCACAGGTTGGGGCATATCCTTGAGCGTGTAGATGGCTTGATTCCTGCTGGCCCGCAGGAAGGCAACGGCCCCGCCCAACCCGAAACCCGCGAATAAGGCCATGACCGTGAAGACCACGCGGCGATCCTCGCTCGGTTTGGAGGGAGAAAACGCCCAGGTCAACACTTCGATCGACCCGGGTACGTTGCGTTCGACGTTCTTCTGCTCCAATCGCCGCCGGATCTCGTCGAACAACTCCCGCTTGTCTCGCAGCGTTCGATTCTCCTTCTCCAGCAATTGGGCCGTGTCGAACTGCGTCTGGAACTCGGCTTGTTGCTTCGTCCACTCCGCTCGCAGGAGCGATTCCTCCTGTTTCGCCCTCGCCAGTTGATGCTCCAGCGACAACACTCCCTGCTTCTGGACCACGCCGTTCGCGTCGCCGGCGGCATCCCCTGCGAGGGCGACGTCTGCGATCCGATCCGCCCACAGATCGTCGAGTTGCCTCTCGCGCTGCTTGAGCAGTTCCTGGGCAAACGCCAGGTCCTTCTGCATACGAATCCGGTCAGGATGCCCCGGAGCAAGTCTGCTGTTGTCCATCTGATGCTGGATCGTCCGGACCTCGATTTCCAGTTTCCGCCATTCCGCATCCACGTGATACCTCGGCGGTTTCTCCACGCTCTGAGCCGACGGAGTGGACGTCTCGTTGCTGTCCGCCTTGGCACGCCCTTCTTTCTCCCAGGTCAGGATCGCGATCCTGCCCTGCAGATTCCGGATTTGCCCTTCAATTTCGTCCAGGCGGACTCTCTTCTGAGCAATCAATTCCTGCGGCATATCCGTACCGAGAGATCGATGGAGTTCGGCACAAACCTTCTCCCGGCCCTGAATCTCAGTCTCGAGCGATTTGTACTGATCGACCAACTTGCTATAGAGCGCGTCCTCGGTGGCATCCGACGACTCCCCAACATATTTCAGATACTGCTGCAGGACCGCATCCACGATCAGCTTGGCATCCCCGGCGCTGGCGTCCGTGAAAGAGACGTCGATGATCTCGGTCCGCATCCGTGGCCGAACGGACAAAACATCCCTAAGCCTTTCCATCGGAGGGGTCTTATTCCCCTGCACCCGCTGCATCAGCGATTCCGCCGCGCCCTTGTACCACTGCGTCTTTTGGACCTCTTCCTGGTCCAGCACACGCTGCAGAACGGTCAGGCTCCGAATGAGAGACACCTGCGTGTTCACAAATGACTCGTAAAAGGGAATCTGGCCGTTCTCATCCGTCTTGAAGACCAACCGGGGGATGATGGGCCGCACGCGAATCTCGGCGCGAGCCTGGTACTGAGGGATGATCTGCGTCCAGATCGCGGCGATGATCGGCGCAGAAATCACAACAAAAACGGCCAGCAAGGTCCACTTGAATCGCAGGACCGATAACAACAGTCCCGCCATCGAGGGCTTCGGCTGCGCATAATGTCCGCTTCCTCCCCCCGTGCCAGGAGTCCCCATTCTCGCAGCCGTGATCGCATGTTCACTCCGC
>CALMMH010000042.1 GCA_937868145.1 uncultured Phycisphaerales bacterium | reverse complement strand
GATTTCGATTGCAACGGCCCCCAGGGCGTGGGACACCACAGCGCCGTCATCGTGCCGGAGTTCGGAGAGGAGCAAGCCTTCGATACGGTTCTCATCACGGTCCGCAACGTCACGGACCGCGTGCACGCGGAGGAGAAATACAGCACCATCATTCGCAGCCTCCAGGACGGCTTTTGCATCGTGGACACCGAAGGGCGGTATGTGGAGGTCAATGAAGCCTACGGCCGCATGCTCGGTCTGAGCGTCGAGGAACTCCTGCATGCGAAGGTCTGGGACGTCCTGGATCCCGAGTTGCACCACGAGTTGAAGGTTCACACCGAGAAAGCCTTCCAACAGGGATGGGACAAGTTTGCGATCACCCACAAACGCAAGGACGGCAATTCCGTCTACTGCGACGTCACGCTCCAGCGGCTCAACGACGAACACCTTTTCGTCTTCGCCCGGGACACGACCGAGCAGCGGACCGCCGATCGGCAGCGTCAAGAGACCCTTCAGCGGCTCGACCTGGTCGCCAGGGCGACGAACGACGGCATCTGGGACTTCGACCCTGCAACCCAGACCCTCTGGCACAACGCGGCATTTGCGACGGCTTTCGGCTACGATCCCCAGGAGTTCGGCTCGGACCTCGACTGGTGGAAGCAACGCATCCATCCCGACGACCAGGACCGGGTCATCCGCACGCTGGAGGAAGCGGTCCACAGCCATGCCGAGATCTGGTCGGCCCGGTATCGTCTGCGCCGGAAGGACGATTCGTATGCCTGGGTCGTCGATCGCGGCATCATCGTGCGCGACGACCGGAGCGATCTCGTCCGTGTGGTCGGTTCCACGATGGATCTGACCGAAAAGCTCGATCTGGTCGGCCAGATCGAGAGCGAGCGAGGGAAACTGGCGACCATTCTTGACACGGCCCTGACCGGAATCGTCGTCGTCGATGAGCAGGCGAAGATCACCTACTCCAACCGCGTTGCCCAGGAGCTATACCATTGCCTGATGCCCTTCGGAGAGTTGTTTGTATCCTGCGAAGGGGTCCAGGCTTACTATGCCGACGGACAGCCCTATGCCCATGAGGATATGCCTCTGATCCGCTCGGCTCTGCACGGCGAAACGCACAACGAAGTCAGCATGATCATCAAGCAGCCGGACGGGCAGAGCCGTCATCTGCTGGTCAATTCCAGTCCCGTGTCGAACGCACAGGGCCGGGTCACCGGGGCCGTCGCCGTCTTCCACGACATCACGGAGCTCAAACACGCCGAGCAGGCGCTGCGAGAGGCCAAAGACCAGCTCGATGAACGGGTCCGTGAACGGACCGTCGAACTCGACGCCACGGTCGAGACCCTGCACGAAGAGGTCGCGGAGAAGATCGAGGCCCAGGATCGTCTGACCCACCAGAACGAGATGCTCCAAAAGATCGTCAACAGTATTCCGGTGATGCTCTGCTTCTATGACGACCGGGGCATCGTCGGCATGGTCAACGACGAGTTCATGCGGGTCCTCGGGTACACCGCCCAGGACGTCAAGGAGCACAAGGTGCTCGAGCTGTGCTATCCGGACCCCGCTTACCGGCAGGAGGTGTGGACCCATATGATCGCGGCCGAGCCGGGCTGGCGGGACTTCCTCGTCCAAAACAAAGAGGGGGGCAAGATCGTCAGCGCCTGGGCCAGCATCCATCTCTCCGACGGGACCTATCTGGGAATCGGGATCGACATCCGGGAGCGACGACGGTTCGAGGACCGCATCCGGGAGAGCGAGGAGCGATACCGTACGCTGGTGGAGCTGTCGCCCGACGCCATCGCCGTCGAGCGGGATGGGATCATCCAGTTTGTCAATACAACGGCCGTGAAACTGCTGGGGGCCCGCAGCGACGAGGACCTCGTCGGCCGGCCGATCCTTGATCGGGTGCACCCGGACTATCAGTCGCGAGCGAAACAGCAGTTCAGGTGTCTTCGCAGGCGCAGGCCCCTGCCGCCGAGCGAGGACAGAATCGTCCGGCTTGACGGAACGCCAGTGGACGTCGAGTTGGCGGCGATGCCCATCGTTTTCGAAGGGCAACCCGCCAACCAGATCGTGCTGCGGGACATCACCCAGCGAAAGCAGGTCGAAGCCCGGCTCCAGGAGAACGCCAAGCAGCTCCAGCAGCAGGCCGAACTGTTGAATCTGGCGCACGACAGTATCGTGGTCAACGATCTGGAGGGGCGGGTCGTCTTCTGGAATCGCGGGGCGGAGCAAACCTATGGTTGGGCGAAGGATGAAGCCCTCGGCAAGATCATTCATGAGTTGCTCAAGACCCAATTTCCCTCGAATCTCATTGAAATCACAGCCAAACTCCTCAGCCAAGGCCGTTGGAACGGCGAGCTGACGCATACCACGAAAGAGGGACAAACGATCGTCGTCTCCAGTCGCTGGGCCCTCCAGCGGGGCGAAGGAAGCCTGCCCACGGGAATCCTGGTGATCGACCGCGACATTACGCTGCAGAAACGCGCCGAACAGGCCATGATGGAAGCCCGGCGGTTCGCCGAGAGCATCACCGACACCGTCCAGGAGTCGCTGCTCGTGCTGAACCGGGAGTTGCGGGTGATCTCGGCCAACCAGACGTTTTACCGGGTGTTCCAAATCCCGCCGGAGGAGACTCACGGCCGCTACATCTACGAAATCGGCAGCGGGCAATGGAATATCCCGGAGCTTCGCACGCTCCTGGAGGACATTCTCCCGCACAGCACCAGCTTCGAGGATTTCGAAGTGGAGCACGAGTTCGAACGGATCGGCCGCCGTACGATGTTGCTCAATGCTCGCCGGATCCACCAGCAGGAACAGGAGACCGAGATGATCCTGCTGGCCATCCAAGACATCACCATCCGAAAGGAACAGGAGAAAAAGATCCGGGAGCATCAACAAGAATTGGCCTCCCTGACGGAAGAGTTGCTGCTGGCCGAGGAACGGGAGCGGCATCGGATCGCGCTGATGCTGCACGACTCGATCGGACAGTCCCTGGCGTTCTCCAAACGCGAGATCGGCGTCCTGCAGAAGAAATCGCCCGAGAGCGTTCGCCAGGGATTGGAGTACGTCAAGGAGCAGATCGATCTGGCGGTCCGCCAGACGCGCGACTTGACCTTCGAGCTGAGCCCCACGACGCTGCACACCTTCGGTCTGGAGGCGGCCGTCGAAGAGCTGGTCGAGCAGCTGGCCGCACGCGAGAACCTGCAATACCATTTCGAAACCACCGAGGAAGACAAGCCGCTCACCGAGCAGATCCGAACGCTGTTATATCGCGCCGCTCGGGAGTTGCTTTTGAATATCGTCAAACACGCCGAGGCGAGAAACGTATCGATTCGTATTGACCGCCAGAATCAAAGTGTCAGAATGGTCATTGAAGATGACGGAAAGGGCTTCGACGTATCCCAATTGCAGCGGACCGCTCGCCAACAGGAGGGCTTTGGACTCTTTAGCATCCGGGAGCGGCTCACCTATGTCGGCGGCAAGTTCACGATCGAATCCCGGCCCGGCCGCGGGACGAAAGTGACCTTGGTCGCACCACTGAACCGTGAGAATCTGGTGAAATCGAGGAGCGGGAATCATGAGCATTAGGGTACTGATTGTAGACGACCACGCGATTGTACGCCACGGATTGAGCCGATCCATCCAGCAGCAGGAAGACATGGAGGTGGTCGGCCAGGCGAGCGACGGGCACGTAGCCGTCGATCTGGCCAGGCAACTGACTCCGAACGTCGTTCTCATGGACGTCAGCATGCCGACGCTGAATGGAATCGAAGCGACGCGTGCGGTCCTGCGGGAATCGCCGGCCTCGCGGGTGATCGCACTGTCCATGCACTCGGCCAAGCAATACGTGCGGGAGATGTTCCGCGCCGGCGCCTCGGGCTACCTGCTCAAGGACTGCGAATTCGACGAATTGGTTCAGACGATCCGCCTGATCGCCGAAGGCCAGACGTACATCAGCCCGTCGATCAGCCGCATTGTGGTCGAGAATTACGCGCACAGCGGAACGCCGGAAGAAAAGGAAAGCGCGTTCTCCGTTCTGACCCAGCGGGAACGAGAGGTCCTGCAGCTCATGGCCGAGGGCCACAGCACCAAGCAGATCGCGATGCAGTTGTTCATCAGTCCCAAGACCGTCGAGGCCCATCGCCTGCGCATCATGAACAAGCTGGACATCGACAACGTGGCCCTGCTGACGAAGTACGCCATTCAGGAGGGCCTCACCCCGCCGGAGCCATGACCGTTTAGTCCGCAAAACGGCTGAAGAGCCGCCGCGCGTACAGGACACTTGCCCTGGACGCCTCCACCGCCTTCATCGAATTCGATGAGCCGGCCTCCACGGCCTGCTCCAGAACCAGCAACGGTTTGACCCCGATCTTCAGCAGGTGATTCGCCAGTCGCTCGTAATCAATGTCCCCGGGGCCGAAAGCCTCGGTCCAGATGTTGTTCTGCGACTGGCGGAGATGCAACTCGCTGATCCGCTTGCCGTAGAGCTCCACGATGTCAAACAGGGCCACCTGCGAATTGCCCGCTCCGCGATAAACCCAGTGCGCGTCGAGACACAAGGTGACGTTGGCCGGGTCGGTGCCGACCATCATGTGGTGAAACTCGCGAGCGGCGTTCCGCAGCTCGATGTCGTGGTTGTGGTAGGCCAGCGTCAGTCCCATCCTCCTGAGAGCGGCTCCCAACTTGTCCATGGCCGCAGCCTGGGTCTTGAGTTGCTCGTCGGTCTTGTTCTGCGGTCCGCCCCACTGGAGCGGGCTGGGGTTGGTGACGATGATCCGCGTACTGAAGGCCTTGGCCTTTGTCGCGGCGGCCAGGATCTCTTCGATGCTGCGATCCGCCTGTGCCGAGTCGTGCAACGTGCTGTTGACGTACAGCGACCGCATTTCGAGCCCGTGTTTCTTCAGCAAGGGAGTCATCCGGTCGATCTGCTCGGCGCCGCCGGGCTCGAATCCGTCGATTCCGCTGGCGGCCACCTCAGCCAGACCGGCATCGAGCGATGCGCCGAAATCCTTGCCCTCCCGCTGGTAGAACACGCCCCAGACATATTGATTGCATGCGATGTGCAGCTTGCCCCCAGTCGCCCCGCCGGCCTTGCCGACTACCGCGGGCATTGCACCGAGCCCCGCCGCCAACGCCGCTCCCTTGAGAAACCCACGCCGAGAACAACCTTGATTCGCCATAGTCCACAACTCCTGAACTGCTGCTGAACGATCACCTTTCGCGATGCCTCCGTCAGTATGACCCCACCGGTCGACGCAGGCAAGCCCGAACCCCATTTCCACGGACCTCAGAGTGCATCTTTTTCACTTGGAGACGGGATCGTGAGAGGTTGGCTTCAACAGACCAGGAGTGCAACGCAGATGTAGGAGCATGGCGATGGGCACTTCAATTCGTCTTCGCGGATGGACGTCTGTGCTTGACCGCCCCGCCGTTCAGTCGCAACTTGGCCTGCAAGATCACGCCGACCGCGTCGGCGGAGTGACTCACTCTCCGTCCGGCTCCAGTTCGCCCGTCGGGAAGGAGACCAGATCGATCCAGGCCGTGTCACTGCCCATCCAACCGGGGAAGGTCTTGATGTACTCCCACGAGAGGGTTCGCTTGCCCGCCGGAACCGGGATGGAAACCAGTTCCCAGTCCAGTTCCCCCGACCACTCGCCCAACACGGCGTTGCCGCTTCGGAATCGCAGGAAGTTGTAGTTGGGCTGCGACGAGACCTTCCGCCAGAAGCGAACCTCGCCCGCCTTGCATTCGAGGGTGATCGCGAGCCGGCTTCGCTGCCCCTCTTGGATCTTGCCGGCTTGGGCGCAGTACAGGCCGCTTTGGCTCTCGTCTGACGTGATTCTCCAGTACGCGTCCCCCTCCCCATACCAGCCAAGACTGTCGAGTCCTCCGTTCTCGAAGCCATCCGCATCCCCAGCCCACCTGCGGCAAAAGAGCATCAGGTCCAGCTCGTCCACGGAGCCGTCCGGGACACCAAGCCCGTGGGAACCTCCCAAATCGGCGATCGTCGGCCGGTTCGCGGCCCGCCAAGCTCTGGCCAGGACCGCAAAGTCCCGCAGATCCAC
>CALMMH010000041.1 GCA_937868145.1 uncultured Phycisphaerales bacterium | reverse complement strand
AAGTCAACTGCTCTGCGGCGACGGAATGTTGCGTCGGTGCGCATGGGCACAGAAGCGTTCGGGGAACAGGCCGGCTTCGACGCGTTCCCTTTGAACACATCCACGCTTCTACGCTTATACGCTTCTACCCAGCGCCTGGAACATCGCGATCACGTTCTCCGTCGGCGTGTTGCACTGGACGTTGTGGATCGGATTGAAGACGTAGCCGTTCTTGGCGTTGAGGATCTTGATCCGCTCGGGGACCTGGGCCTTTACCTCCGCGGGCGTGCCGAAGGGGAGGGTCTGCTGGGTGTCGACGCCGCCGCCCCAGAAGACGATGCGGTCGCCGAACGTGTCGACGAGGTGTTTGGGGTCCATGCCTTTGGCGGAGAGCTGGACCGGGTTCAGAACGTCGTAGCCGGCGTCGATGAAGCCGCCGATCAGGGGTTCGCACCCGCCGCAACAGTGCTTGAGCGTCTTCCACTTGGTGTGGGCGTGAACCCAGTCGTTGACCTTCCTGGCGTGCGGCAGGTAGAGGTCGCGGTAGGAGTCGGGCGAGCAGAACAGGCTGTTCTGCGAGGCCAGGTCGGTGCCGTCCATGAAGACGACGTGGACCTTGTCGCCGACCGCCTGGTGGATACGCTTCAAGTTCTCGATGGCGATCTCGGCCTGGCGGGCGAAGACCTCACGGATGTACTCCCGGCGGGCGATCGTGCTGATGTACCACTCCTCGATGTCGCGGATGCCCTTGGGGTCCTTCATCCAGGGGCCGGGCACGAGGGCAATGTCGCCGAAAGCGGTGCCGGGGAAACCCGCGGCGATCGCCAGGTCGGTGTTGGCGTAGAGGTCGGTGGACAGCTTCTCATAGTGGGCGAGGGCCTCCTCGCTTATGGGCTGGAATTCCTCTAAGTTGTCTGCCGGCTTGAGTTTAGCGTCGTCGATGGGCGGCTGGCGAATGATGGAGTCGAAGTAGTAGCCGCCATTGGGCATCTTGGCCGAGGGTTTGGCCGAGCGGTCGCCCTGGGGATACATCAGGATCGAGCCGTCGGGGGATGGTTCCGTGTTAAAGTCAGCAGCGACAAGGACTTCGGTTCCGTCGAAGGTGGTCCAGGGTTTCCAGCCGGCGTTTTTGTAGCCGAACATGTTCGTCAGATTGGGCAGGTTGACGACGTCGATGCCCAGGGCCTCGCGGAGGTCGGTGGCGACTTCGCCGAGCATTTGGTAGGGCTCGGTGACCTTGACCCTGTCTCCAGGCTTGTCGAGGCCCAGGCGTAGACGCAAATTGGCGACTACACTGACGTGCGCGCCAGAACAGGCGGTTCCGCCGAGGTCGACGGGAACGCGGTCCGCGGGCTTGTGGTTGAGGGCGCAGAGCACCCGTTGCCGACCTGTGAGCGGTTTCTGGGGAGATGGGGTCTTCATGGCCTGCTCCTGGATTATCGAAACCTGTCGTTTGTCCTGCCGTGGGGACGCCGGCCCGGCCGGGCCGGACGTCTCGCAGGGGGATTGTACCGCCCGACCGACGGGGGCGAAACGCAATTCTGAGCAAATTTGTGCATTTTCAGGGCCAAAATCCGCGTCGGACTTGACATCGCCGAGCGAACGGGCTATAATTAAGTCCATGTTGGGGCGTGCTTTGCGTCACCCCAAAGAATGAGTCAGATGGTTGGGCCATGCCCGGATTGTTGCGAAGCTGCGCAGCTATCATGGAGATTGCGAAAAAAGGGGAACGATGAAAAGCGTGACGACTGTAGAGAATAGGAAAGAATTGCGCAGAAGTCTGATTTTACGCTTTTTCGCACTGGCGGCTGCCGCGTGTATTTCGGTGTTGGTGTTGGCGGGTTGCGGCGGGCAGCCGGGCGAGACCAAGGCCGAAGTGAGCCGGCGACATGATCGGGTTATGCGGCTCAACGGCGAAATGATGATGTCGGACCTCGATAAGGCGCTGATGCTGGATCGGCCCAGCCGGCTGACGGACAAGCGACTTCCGTAGTCGTACGAGAGACTTAACGTTTCAAACCCATGGAAGGGGTTTGCATCGGTGTACACTTTTCTGGACTACTTCAATCGCGTAGCACACTACGAGTGGTGGGTAGTCCTGGTCGAACTGCTGTTGATCGGCCTGGTCATCTGGTGGGTGGTCGATTTCCTCGAGGGCACGCGCGGCGAGAGGCTGTTCCGCGGGGTCATTTTCATCCTGGTTTCGGGCGTCCTGGTCCTGAACCTGGTGGTCGAGCGACTCCCCTTTGACCGGCTCCAGTACCTGTACCGCGGATTCCTGATCGCTGTGATGATCGTGGCCGTGGCGGGATTCCAGCCGGAGATTCGACGCGTTTTGATCCAGATCGGCCAGCCCAGGATTTGGGCGGGCTCCTCGCACCAGCTTTCGCGAACCGTGGAAGAGCTGGTCACCACGGTGACCGAGCTGTCGGCGGCTCGCATCGGGGCGATCATCGTAATCGAAAAGCAGGTGGCGCTGGGCGAATTCATCGAGACCGGCGTTCGCCTCGATGCGCGCGTCACGTCGGACCTGCTCAAGACGATTTTCTATCCCGGGACGCCGTTGCACGACATGGCCGTGGTGGTGCGCGGGGATCGGCTCGTCGCGGCCAGCGTGCAGTTGCCGCTGGCGGAGGCGGGCAGCGTCGCCGGAGTCGAGTTGGGCTCGCGGCACCGGGCTGCGGTGGGCATCACCGCGGGATCCGACGCGATGTGCCTGGTCGTCAGCGAGGAAACGGGCGCCATCTCCATCGCCCGCGACGGCAAGCTGATCCGCAACGTCACCGAATCCCAGGTGCGATCGAATCTCGTGGGCGACGCGGCCGCGACCGGACACGTGCCCCTGATGGGACGGCTCCGCAGCCGCCACGCGGAAGAATAGGTTCTGGCCAAAACAGTGGGCTGGCGTAGGGCATGATCAAGAAACTCAAACCCGGCAAAATATCGATCGTCATCTTCCTGACGGCCCTGATCTGGGTGTGGTCGGATTTAGCCCAAGATGATCGGCTGCCGCTGCCCGACGTGCGCATCGAGGTGGCCAAGTCCACCGACCCGGCGCTCTGGGTCAATTTCGTGGTTGAGGGAGCCGATCCGAATCTGCAGACCTCCGTCGCCCTGGAAACCGTCGAGCTCAAAGGCCCCGCGTCCCGCGTCGCGGAGGTCAACCGCCGCAAGAACAGCGGCGCGATCGACCTCAATCTCTTTCTCGTGCCCGAAGAGGAAGGCCTGACGAAGGCCGAGACGCATACGATCAACGTGCTGGACTTCCTCCGCAAGAACCAGGTCATCCGCGAACTCGGGCTGGCGGTCGAAAGCTGCAAACCCGAGCGGCTCACGCTCCAGGCCCAGACGCTCGTCCTCCAGGAGGTCGGCGTCGAGTGCATCGGGGTCGACCCGGGCCTCCAGGTCGTGCTCGATCCGTCCTTGATCACCGCCTACGTGCCCGCCGGCAAGACCCTCAAGGCGAAGATCCCCCGCCTGACCGCCGAGGAACAGACTCAGGCCAAGGCCGGCGCCATCGAGAAGACCCCGTACGTCGAGCTGGTGCAGAACCAGCGACGGGAAACCTCGACCAAAGTCAAGGTCACCCTCTCGCCCGTGCAGAACCTCCTGACCGAAGACAAGATCCCCGCGACGTACCGGTTCTGCCTGAGCCCCAACCTGGTGGGAAAGTACAGCGTCAAGCTGGAAAACGAACAGACGGAACTGACGCGAGTGAGCGTCCGAGGAACCGACTTGGCGCGCAAGGCCTACCGCGACGCGCCCGCCCAACTGCTCCTGTACATCGAGGACCAGGATGCGCAGACGCCTGCGGACCAATGGCCGATCTCCAGGGAATTCCGGTTCGCGTTCCCCGAGGATTACGTGCGGCTGGGCCAGATCGTGCCGGACCAACCGGCCCCGGTGGCCCGCTTCCGACTCGTGCCGATCGAGACCCCGACAACCATCGAGCCGGAATCATTCCCCCGCGTCCTGGGCGAAGGCGAGCCGTGAGTTGAACGCGTCCGCCCCCTGGTTTCTTACGGCTGCACCCCCTCAGACGCGCGGCCGACAACGGCGAGGGTCCTCTTCCCCACCCAGTTTCTCACGGTCAAGCCGAGAATGCCCGCGGTCGCCGCAAGCACGATGACATCCGCGATCATCAGAGCGATCATACCGGCCTTGCCGGCCCGCCAGCCGGGAATGTACTTGTTGATCAGCAGCGAGACCAGCATCGTCATGGACGTGATGAACATGAAGACAGCGGGCGCCAGGGCAAACCAGTACCGGCGTCCCTTGCTCATCAGCCAGATCATGCCGACCCACAGGGCCAGCGCCGCCAGAAGTTGGTTCGCCGATCCGAAGATGCTCCAGACCATGGCGTAGCCGTTGGTCATCCCCAGCAGCAGCATCAAAACGACTGCGATGCCGGAATTGACCCAGTAATGCTGAAGGAATCGCAGCGCCGCGCGTTTGACGCCCCGCGTGGGAATGGCCGCCGCAAGGGAGTTCGCGCGTCCGGCGGGCGGTTCGACAACCGTCAGTCCGCCGGCCCCGGCCGGCTCGATCGACTGCGACCCGGAACCGATCGTGTCTCCGAACGCGTCGCTTGCCTGCGCCAATCTCGCGAAGACATCGTACCGGCCGAAGAACATGACCCAGCCTTCCTCGATCATGTACCGCGTCAAACGCACCGCGGTGTCCAGCGTCGTGACCAGGAAGCCCTCGAGCAGAAGCATCGCGCCCAATGCTCCGGTCGCGACGGGCAGGCCCAATCCGGCGTTGGCCGTATGCCCGACCGCCATGGCGAAGGTCAGCACCGGGTTGCCGCCTCCGACTCCGGGATAGCAGTAGCTCTTGTACGAGACCAGCGGCAATCCCGCGAC
The DNA here is from genome assembly GCA_937868145.1 of uncultured Phycisphaerales bacterium. Classification (GTDB taxonomy): domain Bacteria; phylum Planctomycetota; class Phycisphaerae; order Sedimentisphaerales; family Anaerobacaceae; genus PLanc-01. Next base: position 1,215 of record CALMMH010000041.1, on the reverse strand, counting down.
CAGGCAGCAGATCACGCACACCGCCAGGAAGCTCTCCAGCAGCATCGCCCAGTAGCCCACCTTGCGGGCCGCTTGTTCGTTGGCGAGTTGTTTGCAGGTGGTCCCGCCGGCGCAGAGACTGTGAAACCCGCTGACGGCGCCGCAGGCGATCGTGATGAACATCAGGGGCCAGATCGAACCCAACGTCCGGGTCCCCTCGGCCCAGTTGCTCATGGGAATGGCTGCGGCGGCCGCCGCCTCAGGGCCGCGGAAACCCGCCGCGATCAAAGCCACCACCAGGAACACCACGCCGACGTACAGAATGTGCACGTTGATGAAGTCCCTGCTTTGTAGGAAGAACCAGACGGGCATTCCCGCCGCCAGCAGGACGTAGCCGCTGATCATCAGTTTCCAGACCAGAGGAGACACCGAAACGGGCCATTTCAGTCCAACCAGAATCGAGATCGCGCAGATCACCAGGGCAAGGATCGAGCAGATCCACACCGGGCACTTCTTCTTCAAGTACAGGAATCCCATCAGAGGCGAGAAGGCCGTGATCACGATCACGGACATCGAGGCGATGCCGCCGATCAAAGCGTGCGGCTCCACTGCGCCGGTGCGAGGGTTGGGGAGCATCCGCTCGCGAAAGAGCGTCTGCCCCGGCTGCATATTCAGATCCGCCAGCGAGACTTTGGATGTCAGCGCCGTGGCGGACAGATCCAGAAACGCGGCGCAGACCAGAACGAGGATCGCCACCAGCATCACCAGCATCAGAACGAACGCGGTCGAGCCGATGTACCGCCGGGCGACCACGGTCACGTTCTTGCCGCCTTCGCGCATCGTTACATAGGTCGCCACGAAATCGTGCGCCGCGCCCAGGAAGACCCCGCCGACGACGATCCACAGCAAGGCAGGACCCCACCCATAGAGCATCGCCAGCACGGGTCCGATGATCGGTCCGGCCCCTGCGATCGACGCGAAGTGATGGGCGAACACCACCGCGGTCTTCGTCGGCACGTAGTCGCGTCCGTCGTTGACCGCCACGGCGGGCGTAGTCCGGTCCTTCTGCTCGCCGATCATGCGAGCGATCCACGGAGCGTAGAGAAAACCGCCTGAAAGCAATGCGACGCCGGAAGCGAGCAAAATAAATAGAATCGTCATGTCGGACTCTCCTGAAACACAAGGCGTGTCATTCACCCGAAACCAGTATACCCCCGGCGCAGGCCGATGCAAGAC
>CALMMH010000040.1 GCA_937868145.1 uncultured Phycisphaerales bacterium | reverse complement strand
TTCAACGCCTGCGGCCGGAACGCCGACCAGGACCCGTACTTCCTCCACTATTACCGCATCAACTTCGACGGCTCGGGGCTCATGGCCCTGACCGAAGGCAACGGCAACCATTCGATCCAATACTCGCCGGACCGCCGGTATCTGATTGATACGTATAGCCGAGTGGACATGCCGCCGGTGCACCAACTGCGACGAGTCTCCGACGGCAAGCTCGTCTGCCCGCTGGAGAAAGCGGACATCAGCGAGTTGATTGCCAAGGGGTGGACGGCGCCCGAGGTGCTCGTCGCCAAGGGACGCGACGGTAAGACCGACATTTGGGGCATCCTCTGCCGGCCGAAGGATTTCGACCCGGCCAAGAAGTACCCGGTGATCGAGAATCTCTACGCCGGACCGCAAAGCTCCTACGTACCCAAGAGCTTCAGCCCGACGTCGCGATTCACTTCGCTGACCGACCTGGGCTTTGTCGTCGTCCAGATGGACGGCATGGGCACCGCCAACCGCTCCAAAGCGTTTCACGACGTCTGCTGGCACAACCTCAAGGACGCAGGCTTCCCCGATCGCATTCTCTGGCATCAGGCCGCGGCTCAGAAGTATCCGTGGTACGATATCAGCCGTGTAGGGGTCTATGGCAACTCCGCCGGCGGGCAGAACGCCGCGGCCGCGGTGCTGTTCCATCCCGAATTCTACAAGGCCGCCGTCGCCTCCTGCGGCTGCCACGACAACCGCATGGACAAGGCCTCCTGGAACGAACAGTGGATGGGCTATCCCGTCGGGCCGTGCTATTCCGAGTGCTCGAACATCGACAACGCCCACCGGCTGGGCGGCAAGCTGTTCCTGATCGTCGGCGAGATGGACGACAACGTCCCGCCGGAATCGACGATGCGATTCGTGGACGCTCTGATCAAGGCAAACAAGGATTTCGACCTGCTCGTCGTGCCCGGCGCCGGCCACGGCATGGGCGGCGCGTACGGCCAGCGCCGGATGCAGGATTTCTTCCTACGGAACCTGCTGGGCGTCGAGCCGCAGCATACAAATGGCACGTGACGACGAACTGCGACACGCTCCACAAAGGGTAAATGATATGAACGCCAAACGACTCGCCTCCGTCATGCTGCCTCTGTTGCTCGTCGCCTCGCTTCAGGCAGGCACCGCCACGATCACGATTGATGCCGGACAGAAAGGCCCCGTGATCAACCCTCGCATGTACGGCATCTTCTTGGAGGAAATCAACCACGGCGTGGACGGCGGCCTGTACGCCGAGCTGATCCGCAATCGCGGGTTCGAAGACTCTCGTCCGCCCGAAGGATTCACAAAACGCGACGGTCGCTGGCTGGACACGAAAGGCTATGACGCGGGCTTTGACCAGTTTGGCTATACAACCGAAGGAATTCCCTTCTGGTCGCTGGTCAAGGAGGGCAACGCCAAGGGCGCGATGTCCCTCGAAACCACCGGCGGCATCAGCGAGCAATCCCGCCATTGTCTCCGCCTGGACATCGAAGATCCGGCAGACGGCAGCGTCGGCGTGGCGAACGCGGGTTTCTTCGGCATCGGCCTGAAACAAGGCCGGAAGTATAATCTGTCCCTCTACGTCAAGGCTCGGGTGGCAGCGGCAAGCGTCAGCTTGCCGATGGCTTCTTCGAACATGGAAGACTCGTCGTTGGTCATCCACTTGGAGGACGCCTCCGGCAATGCCCTCTCCGACGTCGTCCGCATCGAAGGTATCGGCGGCGATTGGAGGCAGTTCAAGGCCACGCTCACCGCATCGGCCACGCAGTCCAAGGCCCGCTTGGTCATCCTGGCCCAAGCCAAGGGCACTCTGTGGCTGGACTTCGTGTCGCTGTTCCCCGCAACGACTTGGAAGGGGCGGCCCAACGGCCTGCGGCCGGACATCGCCCAGATGATCGCGGATCTCAAGCCCGGCTTCGTCCGCTTCCCCGGCGGCTGCGTCGTCGAAGGCGGCACCGTCGAGACGGCCTACAACTGGAAACGCACCGTCGGCCCGCTCGAAAGCCGCCAGGAATGCTGGGGACCCTGGAATTACCGTTTCACACACGGTCTGGGGCTTCACGAGTATCTCCAGTTCTGTGAGGATCTGGGAGCCGAACCGTTGTGGGTGGGCTTCTGCGGCCAGACCTGCATCTTCCGCCAGATGGAGAACGTCCCGATGGACCAGATGGGCTGGGTGCGGGACAACTTCCTGGATGTAGTCGAGTACGCCAACGGCCCGGCAGACTCCCGATGGGGCAAGCTTCGCGCCGAGGCAGGCCACGCCGAACGGTTCGGACTCAAGTACGTCGAGATCGGCAACGAGAACGCCGAGAAGGCCTACGAGGAACGCTATCGATTCGTCTACGACGCGATGAAGGCCAGGTATCCGGATCTGGTCTACTTCGCGGACCTCTCCTATTACCGCATGCCCGCCGAGCTTTACCAGATCGCGGACCGACACTACTACAACAATCCCTCCTGGTTCCTGAACCGCTTCAATGAGTACGACAACCGCGACCGCAACCTGGCTCCACTATACCTGGGCGAGGTGGCCGTGACCTCGCAGGACGGCGGACGATACCGCGGCAATCTCCTGGCGGCGCTGGCCGAGGGGGTGTTCCTCATGGGCTGCGAACGCAACGCCAACGCGGTGCAGATGGTGTCCTACGCCCCTCTGCTGGCCCACGTCGACGGACGGACCTGGGACTGGCACGGCATGATCTACCACGACGGCACGCGGGTCTTCGGCACCGTGTCCTACTACCTCTGGAAGCTCTTCGGCCTCAATCGTCCGACCTACACGGTCCGGACCGATGTGAAGCTCGAAACGACCAAACCCGCCGCGATCCTCGGGGCGATTGGCGTGGGCACATGGAACACCTCCGCCGAGTTCAAGGACATCCGCGTGGAGAAGGACGGCAAGGTCCTTTACGCCTCCGACTTCGCGGCAGGATCTGCCGATTGGAGGCAGGATGGCGGCCGGTGGACCGTCGCGGATGGAGCCTATCGTCAGAGTCAGGAGGCCGTCGGCCTCAGCTATATCGGCGACGAAACGTGGTCCGACTATACGCTAACGCTCAAGGCACGGAAAATCAGCGGTCCGGAGGGATTCCTCGTGGTCTTCGGCCGCAAGGACCAGAGCAAGTTCTGGTGGAATCTCGGCGGCTGGGGCAACAGTCAGCACGCCCTCGAACTCAACCAGAGCCCGGTGGGCCGGAATGTGCGGGGACGGATCGAAACCGATAAATGGTACGACATCAAAGTCGAGCTCGCGGGAAACCGAATCCGCTGCTATCTCGACGGCACGCTAATCCACGATGCGACCGCCCCCACGACGGAGCGATTCTTCGCCTCGGCGGGCCGGGACGAAATCAGCGGCGATCTCGTCGTCAAAGCAATCAACACCGCCGGCGAGCCGGTCGCGGCGAAGCTGGCGCTGCAGGGCTTGGACAGCATCAAGCCGGAGGCGACAGTGACCGTCCTGACTGCCGGCGATCTCTCGGACAACAACAGTCTCGACGAACCGACCCGCGTCGCGCCGGTAGAGAGCACGATCGCCACGGCCGCCGGGGAATTCGCCTGTGAGTTTCCGGCTCGCTCGCTCACGATTCTGCGAATCAAGACAAGATAGCGAGGGCATCCTGCCCATACGGGTCAGTCACAGTGAAGGACGCCGGCGTTTACGATGCCGTGCCGCCGGGGGCAGCCGGCAAGAGATCGAACATCTTCTCCAGACAGGACGCTTCAAAGGCCCTCCAGCGTTTTTTAGCCTCCATTTTCGCTGGACAACCTTGGATATCCGGCCAACTCTCGGTCCGACCATCCCTCAAGAGATCATCCCGCAAGACGGCGAAATTCTCCCTCGGAGGCCGGGAACTCTCGAATAGGTCAATCCCTCTGAGGAGGAGGCACCCATACAGCAGGATCACTCTTCTTTCCGCTATCAGACTCGCCCTGCTCACCGTATCGTCTCTGTGCAGCGCAGCTTTCTGCAACGCCCCAACGCCCACCAGCTCCATGCTCAGGCTGCCCTCTTCAGAATACACCTTCGCGACCCGATCCGGCAAGGCCTTGGCAGGGACATGCGTGTACGTGCGATCATCCTTGGTCACCATGAGCATATCGATATCATTGGGATCATCCACCCAGAGATATGAACCATGCAGGTAGATGCTGGCGACATCTGGCTCTGCCACGATGCCGTCCCCACCCAGTGTCGGCAGCAGCTCATCGAGGTGCGATTCCACCTTCTGGATTCTCGCCAGTGCTCTCTGTCTGCCGGCCTCGTCGACTCCATATTTCCAGAGCCAGCTTCTGGCTGACAGACGCAGAATCGTGTCCTCCTCGCGGTGCTTTGGCAGTCCATGGATTTCCCGAGGTATGATCAGGTCCCATCCCCTAACATCCGGCAGGACATCCTCCTTCAGACGATTCAACCAGTGCACGGCCGATGTGATGGCGACGTACGTGGGGTTGTCATAGACATCGATCCTGGGTGTATCGCCGTAGTAGTAGGCGTCGCCAGGGGAAATTTCACGCTGGACTTCATACTTGGCGGGAATACCATGAAGCAACTCCTGCAGCACCGGTAACGCACTCGTGTCGCCCAGCGAGCAAAGTGCGACGAATGCGGGATGCTCGTGATCAATGCGGTCCCCATGATGCCGTAGCATTTCTCTAAGTGGTTCGATGGCCCTCTTGTCATGCAACTGCCCCAAGCTGACGGCGGCCGCGTCACGCACATTGACCGCCGTGTCGGTCAACGCAGCGACGAGCGGCTCAACTGCCCTGCTGTCGGCCAGGATTCCCAGCCCTATGGCAGCCGCCCTGCGAAATTCCTCCCTCGGGTCGCCCAGTATCCTGGTCAGGGGTTCGACAGCCCTCTTATCGCCTGTCTTCGCCAATGCACTGACAACCTCCATGCAGGCTGCAGAAGGAACGCTCTGCAACGCTTCAAGGCATCCATTCACCAGCTCATCTATGAATACGTGCAGTGTCTCCAATGCCTTTGCAGCCGATTGACGAACGTCCCATTTCTCGTCCTCCAATGCACGGATCAGCGGTTTGACAGCCCTTCCATCGGCGAACACTTCGAGCCCTTCAATAGCCGATCTGCGCACCTCTGGGTGCTGGTCGCCTAGTGCCCCTATGAGCGATTCAACAGCTCTCTTGTCGCGTGTTTTCACCAGTAGTCTCACGGCCTCTATGCGTGCCTCCGACGAGGCGCTCTGCAACGCCTGGGCGTATCCCTCCACCAGTTCCTCCTTGGACAAGCCCAGTCTCTTCAATGCCTCGCCGGCGGATCGACGAACATACTCGTTGGTATCCCTCAATGCCCCCATCAGCGGTTTCGCAACCGTTCTATCAGGTGCTGTCGCCAATGCTCCAACGGCCTCCAGGCGAACGTTCAACGAAGCACTCTGCAACGCTCTGACATATCCATCCGCCAGTTCTTTCGACAAGCCCAGTTTCTTCAATGCCTCGGCGGCGGACCGCCGAACCTCCCTGTCGCTGTCCTTCAATACGTCGATCAACGGTTCCGCCACCCTCATTCCGGCCAACCCGTTGACCGCCGATTTGCGAACCTCCGAGTCAGTGCTTTGCAGCGCCTGGACATACTCATCTACCAGCGTATCTCTCGGGACACCAAGCTTCTCCAAGGCCTCGGCGACTGTGGGACCGGCCGACAAGCCCAACGCACGTATCAGCACGTCGACCCCACTTCGGTCGTCCAAGAACGCCAGGGACAATGCAGCGGTCTCTTGGACAGACGGGTCGGGATAACTCAACAGATTCCTGAGTGACGGGATCGCTCTGGGATCACCCAACGTCCACAGCACATCGATCGCAAATGTGAGTAGATCTGCAGAGACATTGTCCCCACCGCTCAGCACGCCAATGAGGTGTTCAACTGCCTTCGTGTTCCCTCGCTCGGCCAGTCGACGCCACGTGTCGATGGCGGCGCATCTGCGAAAAGAATCAGCCTCGTTGGAAGGCAGAAAGAGGAGAACCACGTCGTACCACGCACCGGAGAACAACCCCATCAAGAAACGATGTCCGTGAAATC
>CALMMH010000039.1 GCA_937868145.1 uncultured Phycisphaerales bacterium | reverse complement strand
GAAACCCCACGCCAGAAACGTCCCGCCTACCGGGCTGCCTTCTATAGTCGGATTGGCGGACCGCGAGGCCATGGGGCAGAACATGATGCCCTGGGTCTGCTCGTACCGGTCATCGTCGCGGAACCGATCCCCCCACCACCATCCCCAGGGTCCCCAACCCCAACTCCCGAACCACTCGTAGTAATCGGAGCGAACGGACTTGTCCGGGGGCGCCGGCCACTGCCCGTTGTGTTCGGCGAGGGCTGTGGCGTAGAACGTGCCCGCTTGCCGCAAGTTGGCCTGGCAAACCACCGCTCTGGCCTGGTTGCGCACCCGCTGCAGCGTCGGCAGCAGAATGGCTGTGAGCATCACTACGATGAAAATGACGACCAGCAATTCGATGAGACTGAAACCCTGCGGCCGTACGCGAAATGAGTGGGGACCGGGGATGAGACTGGGAGACCGCCTGATCCCGGTCCGCAACCCCAGGCGAAAGAATGTTCCTTCATCTCTGCGAGTCATCGGTTGCGCCCCCTTTTCCACGGAGCCCATACAACAATGAACCTGCGGGTCTCACCCGCCCTTCGAGGATGCTATTCGCAGAGTCGCCGCAATCGATCTTCCGACTTCATTTCATCCGCCGGAGCCGGATCTGTCAAGCCCAAATACCGCGATCAGAGCCGCCACGGGCTTCGCGTGGCCCGCGCGAGCATGCGGTTGGCCTCGGAATCGTTGACGAACCGCTCGGCCGTCGGGTCCCACTGGAGCTTGCGGCCCAGGCGAAGACAGATATTCGTGATGTGGCAGGTCGTCGTCGAACGATGAGCCACCTCCGGCGGCGCGATCGTTCGGGCCCGCGTCCGAACGCATTGCAGGAAGTCGCGGTGATGGCCTTCCATGAACTCGTAGCCCCGCTGGCCGGCGCTGAGCTTTCGCATGATGGCGTCGCTGGAGGCGGTGACTTTGCCGGTGTCGTCAACGCTGACCCAGCCGTCCGTGCCGACGAACTTGTTGCCCCGGGGCCCCCGGCCCGGCTCGGTCTCATCGTGCAGGATCATCTTCACGCCGTCGGGATAGGTCGCGGTGACCTCGAACCGCACCGGCGTGTTGAACAGGCCGTCCTTGGGGAACTCGGCCCAGCCTTCGTATTGCGTCGGACTGGTGAGGTCGTCGCCATAGGCCCATTGGGCCAGGTCCACGAAATGCGCCCCGAGGTCGGTGAGCTGGCCGCCGGAGTAGTCGTAGATCCAGCGGAATGAGCCGTGACATCGCCGCTGCGTATAGGGCTCCAGCGGCGCAGGTCCCAGCCACATGTCATAGTCAAACCCCTCCGGCGCCGGCTGAACCGGCTGCGGCGGGCACGTCGGACCATTGTGATAATAACAGTGCAGCGTGTGGAGCTTGCCGAGCATGCCGCTGCGGGCAATGTCCACGCCGAACCGGAAGCACGCGATGCTCCGACGCTGCGTGCCGCTCTGATAGACCGTGCCGTATCGACGCATGGTGTCGGCCACGGCCCGCCCCTCGGCGATCGTCAGGGAGATCGGCTTCTCGCAGTAGATGTCCTTGCCGGCCTTGGCCGCTTCGATGGCGAGGATCGCGTGCCAATGGTCCGGCGTCGCGATCAGCACGGTGTCGATGTCCCTGCGGGCGAGCACCTCGCGGAAATCGTGGTACGCGGCGCAATCCTTGTTGCCATAGGCGGCGTCCACCGTCTCCTTGGCCTGGCGGAGATGCCCGGCGTCCACATCGCAGATGGCCAGCACCCGCACGTCGTCGAACGTCAGAAAACTCTTGAGGTTGTGCATCCCCTGGCCGCCCAGGCCGATGGCCCCCATCGTCAGTCGATTGCTCGACGCACTGTCGCCGCGTACAACCGACGTCATCACATAGGGCAAAGCCAGCGCCCCGCCCAGAACCTGCCGACGCGATACGTATCGATCCATTGTCCATCTCCCAAATCTCGGACGCCCCGACGCTCAGGCGGCAACCGCCTGCACTTCATCATCCGAGACCATTGTACGCCCGAACCACCCGGCCGCAAGAACCAGCATGACAGGCCGTCAGGAAAAGCAGGCGGCCACCCTCTCCCTGACCGATCTGATCCTGCCGAGGGTCGCGTCGATTCGCAAGATCAGGGGCGTTTGAGGATGCGGATCTTGCCGCCTTCAATATACCAGAACCGCCGGTCGGCGGTCACGACATACAGCGGCTTGCCGTAGAGGAGACTCAGAAACACATGGACCTCCGTGGGCGTGTTGTCAAGAACGTGCCCCACCGTATAAGCGGCGACATCGACGTCCGGCCCCACATCCTGAGGCGTCTTGAGAACCATGCAGTCCTTCGTGAAACTCCTCCGCTCCAGGATCGTCCGGCCGTCCGCAGAGACCGTGACGCGAGAATGTCCGCCGATCAGGATGAGATTCGGATCGTTCGTGGCGGCCAGAGCGTAGCCCAGCCAGCCCGGCCCGTCGTCCCGCGGCAGAACGACCGTGTTGTACGCGTCCGAGCACGACTTCTCAATGCTGTGGAGCGCAAGCTGCCGGGCGTTGAACATGGCGGATTGCGTCTCGGTCAGATCGCGATCGACCAGAATGATGTTGGGTTCCGCACTCTCGGCGAACGTGACGACGCAAACAGACCGCCATTGTTCCGGATCGCCGGCCACAAATGTCACGGCGCAGCCGTCCCGGCTGCTTTCCGTGATCCACCCCAACGTCCCGATGTCGATGAGGTCCAGTCCATGGGCCAGCAGCAGAGCCGTCGCCTGGGCCGCATACAGGTCTTGCATATAGATCTGCCTGCCGAGCAATTCCGCCCGTTCAATGACCGGAATCTCGGAGGACGCAACAATAGGCTCTTCCTTCACGACAGGCCTGCCGCAGCCTGCGATCAGACAGAACGCGAGGACCCCCGCACTGACGAATGCAATCTTCATAACCACTCACAATTCCTTCATGACCCCGGCCGACAACCCCACCCGAGACTTGCGCCGGTCCGCCGGCACAGGCCGGACGACGTAGTGTACCG
>CALMMH010000038.1 GCA_937868145.1 uncultured Phycisphaerales bacterium | reverse complement strand
AGGGGTTTGGGGACAGGGTCCCCAAGGGCCACGGAAGTATGCGAAAACCGGATGAACCTCAAATTCCCGCCTTGGGGTGTCCCTTGCTCGCTCTGGCGGAGTTGGCCTTCTTCCAGATACCCGGCCTTCAAGAACCTGCGAATCAACAGCAACAGGCTCGGGTCCTGGATCCGAACCTCCAGGCAGCGGAGCATCCACTCGTGCGAGACGTTGTCAAAGAAACCCTTGATGTCCGCCTCCATCACGTAGTGGATCGGTCGACGGGTGATCGTCTCGTGCACCACGGCCAGGGCCTGATGACAACTGCGGCCCGGCCGAAAACCGTACGAGCAGTCCAGAAAATCCTGCTCGTAGATCGCCTCCAGAATCGTGGCGATCCCTTTCTGCACGATCTTATCCTCCAGGGCCGGCAGACCCAGCGGTCGCTGCGTATGCTCGTCCTTCGGGATGTACACCCGCCGGGAAGGCTGCGGCTTGTACCGCTTGGCCTTCAGCCGGGATACCAGGTCCGTGAGATTCTCATCCAGTCGCTCTCCGTATTCCTTCCAACTGACTCCGTCGATGCCACAGGCCCGGTCCCGGCCGAGCCGGTGGTAACACTCCCGCAGGAAGCCCTCATTCCGTAGATGAGTCAGGCTCGTAAACCGAAGTCGGGGCTCCTCGCGGGCCCGTTGAGATAGGAGGGCCAATGGGCTCCGCGTGGTGGGATCCATCTCTGAGTATGGCATACGCGTCTTGTCCCTCTACGAGGGGGCCCCAACGCAACATTCCGCGTTGAAGGGCCCCGACCTGAGGCCAACCCCTTGGAGTGAGCCGCTGCTCTCGGAGGGCGTTACCCCGCCGACCGGAGCGACCCCGAGCCCAATCTCGGCCCGGGACAATCCCGCCTCTACTATGGATTGGTCCGACTGCCTGGCCGCCATACTTCCGCCTCTGCCTCTTCGGCTTGTTGGAAGCTTCTTCGGGAACGGCCAGGCTCTCCCGAGTTCCGATGCGAGCAATTCGATGACCTACCGTCGGACTCGCCGTTTGAACTGGTCGCTGCCATAGTCATGGACCTGCATGTCGGCCGGCCAGTATTCATTGCCCTCCTTCTCATCCCAGTCGAGGTAGACACGGGGGATCACCTTGACGTTGTGCTTTTCGACGTCCTTCCATCGCTCGTTGCAGACGCGCATGATTCTCTCGACGCCGTCGCTCTCGCTGTTCTCCAGCTCGTTCCATTTCAGGTAGCAACGGGCGAGGGTCCCGTACTCATGCGTGAACGCCCGCGGACCGGTGTCCGGGCGAAATCCTTCGAGCGGGTTCCTCAAGGCGCCCGGATACTCCCTGGGCCGGATCACCCCGCAATTGCTCTTGGTCGTATCAACCGCCTGCTCACGACTGAGCGTGGCGGGTTCCGGTGACCGCTCCTTTGCCTTCACGATCAGGGGTACTATCTCAGGCCGCAGTCCCGCCATCCATCTGACCTCCTGGGCAGCCCGGGGAGCAGAGGGGTTCATCAGGAATCGGTTGAAACCGCGATAGCCGTACTGCGTCAACAACACCAGCATCTGCCGCAGTGACTCTTGCGATGGAAATGCCCACTGGCTCCCGAAAGAGTCGCCTGGCTCTAATTCGGCTCCCTCCCTGGCGGCCCATTCGTCGTCGGTGACATGCGGCCGGACGTAGCCCACTTCATTGGCCCACAGATGCTTCGTGCAGCCACTTTCCTCCTGCACCTTCTCCATCCACCGCGCGAGGCTGCTCAGTGTATGCCGCTCTTCTTCCCCTCCGTGGCCATAGTGATTACGAATCAGGCCGTCCACACCTTCGCGCAGGGCCCAGCGGTGCATGGCCAGATACTGATCCGCATCACCCCCGATCGAGGCCGAGCAGACAAAGACAGGCACCGGGCCGAGGACTTCCTTGGCCAACTTCCCGTACTCGGCCAGCCAATGGCCGTAGAACCAGATACGAAACTCATCCTGTATCCGGCTTATGACTCGCACTTGCTCCACCGTGTCAGCCAATCCCCACGCAGTCTTCGCCCCCGCCCATGACTCCTCGCGTTCGGCCGCCTCATCAGTCCGCGCCAACTCGGGAGAAAATGGGTGCAGCGGCACCCGCCACTCCACCTGATCGAGAGATTTGTAGCCGGTGCCGAAGCGGCGGTTCAGTTCGTCAACACCACCGAAGCGTTTGGCCAGCCAGTCGCGATAAGACTTCAGCGCCACCGCATCATGCCGCAGATCCAGATAGGTCCGAGCAGTCAGGAGTGACTGAGGAAACGTATTGATCTCATCGCCAAACTGCAATCCCCGCAGACATGATCTGGCATATGCAGGCCGAAATGCCTCCAGACTGCGGCGGTAGAATCCACGAATCCCAGGTTTCCACAACGGCGGCAGACCATGAACGCCGGGCACTTCCGCCAAATGGACTTCCATGGCAACCACGACACGAAGCGAAGTTGATTCGGGAAAGTGAACCGATTTCAGCCGCGCTCGATAGGCTTTCCCGCCCTGCCGTTCCTCGTCCGTTTCGCGTCCGCCCCCCAGCCCGGGCGCCGCCACGATCGCGATCACGTCTTCCACCTGCTCGCTTAGATCGCGGCGTACACCCCGCTCCAGATCGAACAGAACCGCCTGCACGCGAGTTGGCTTCGTCTTCTCTTGCTCGGCCTCGGGGATAGGGAAATAGACCTGAAGTTCCAGAGCCAGATTGCGGTCCGAAAGCTCCGTGACATCACGAACATCGCGGACGAAGACCGCCGCCTTGTCTGGTTCAGCGATAAGGTCGCCGTATCGCCACGGCCAGAAGGCATTGAGGGTGCCATAGTAGGTGGCTCCAATCTTCTCCAGCTCCCGTGAGGTCTCCTCCATACGTCGGACAATCTCAGGGTCAGGGCCAGAGATAGGCCATTGCTCGTCAGGCGCCAAGGTAAACTGGTCGAACCCCAAGGGGACCAGCCGAGCAGGATCTCCATTGCCCGTGAACCCGAAACGCACGTAGGGCTTGCCGTTCCAGTACAGCAGATGATGTTCATCGATTACCCACCGCTGCCCCATATACTCGCCGGATGACTGCGCTGCCAGGCCTCCGGATCTTGCTGATGCATCTCTCGCGGTGGGTTGGGCCCCATCGAAGGCGTCTACCGTAGAAAGGAGGACCGCGATGAGAATACCTGCAACCTTGACCCTAATGCTGTATCTTGGCATGGTTACCTCTCTTCTAGACTTCCCGCCGCGGTGTTGTGTTCACAGCAACCCCTCCCGCATCAGGTACTTGTACAGCTTCTGTTCCAGTGTCTTCACCAACTCGGGCTCATTGCGTTCATAG
>CALMMH010000037.1 GCA_937868145.1 uncultured Phycisphaerales bacterium | reverse complement strand
GGCTGCTTTTCGCGGGTTCGCAGGAAATCGTTCATGAGGTATTCGCGGACGACCGTGTCCCAACTCATATTGCAGGCCAGTTGATGGCCGTCGCGGATCAAGCGTTCGAGTTGCGAATCGTTCTGGGGCAGCCGGTCCAGGATCTCGCGGGCGACGCGGGCGCCCTCGGCTGTTTCGATGCGGTCGCGGGTCTTGCGGTCGATCTGCAGCAGATCCTCGATATCGGCCCCGCAGCAGTCGTCCATGGCGGTGAAGTCGGCCAGGACCACGTTGCGAACCTCCCGTCCGGCGGTCACATCTCGCAGGAAGCCGGCGCAGCCGCAGACGTTGGTCACGACGCACAGGCCGCCGAAGGTCAGCGGCTCGAGTTGGGCGATTCCGAAGGGCTCGTAGATGCTCTGGCCGAACTCGACGTCGGCGCCGCGCCGGATGTCCATGAACTCCATGTCCTCCGGCATCCGTCGGCCGCAGCTCTGTCGGTCAAAGCCGAATTGATTGATGAAGACCGCCTTGATGTTGCGGCTGCGGGCATTGAACTGTTGGATGGCCGTATAGAACTCGGACTCGCCGCCGGAGAGGTCGGGCGCGCCTTCGCGGTGCGCCACAGGCCAGCCATACGTCTCTTCCATATGGTTCACGTCGCAACTTCGCCGGTGTGCGACCTCGGTCGATAGCAGCAGGAACACCGCGGTCTTGCCCTGGTCGCGCAGGCCTTTCTCCATCTGTTCGAGCACGAGAAGGTCTCGCCAGAGGCCTTTGCTGCGGACCAGGCGGGTGACGTGCGTGAACACGTAGTCCGGCCGGAAGCCCAGGAGATTCTCGCAATACCGCTGGAGCTTGTCGCGGGCGGCGTGCTTTTGGGTCAGGCTGATCGGGTAGGCTGGAATGCCGTTGTAGACGACGTTGATGTCGACGGTCTCGAACTCCGGCGCCAGGAACCGCATTTCGTCGGCGACATAGTCCCCGACGGCGTAGATGCGGTCGCAGTGTTTGGCCGCCTCGACGAGCGCGTGCTTGAAGTACGTGTACTGATTGCCGAAGACGTCGTTGACGTAGAGGTGGTCGTCATGAGCCTGCCTCATGACGTTGTAGAACATCGTGTCGTGTCCGGGGTGCTCCTCGACAATCCGCCGGATGGTGGCCACCTCGTGGGCGTAGAACGCCGTGCCGAAATGGCAGTAGGGCTCCAGGATCGCGGCCAGCACCGTGGGCATGCCCATGAATTCATGAGCGATGATCGTCGTGCGGCCGTCGGGCACGCCTAGGGCTTTGAGCACCGCGATGGCCGGCGGCGCCAGGCGGACGTATTGCTCGTATTCCCACAGGTGCTCGTAGAGGTGGCTTTGGATGCCGAACTCCTCGAAGAGCCGGCGTTTGAAGTCGTTGAGCATGGGGCTGTCCACGTAGCGGACGTCGATCAACACGACGTCTGCGGCGCCGCGGATGCCGGTCTGCTCGTCGACGAAGGTCCGGCGGCCGTAGACGATGCCGACGTTGTAGAGGCTCTCAATTCGGCGGAAGGCCGAACTGAAAGTGGGATTGATCAGGCCGTCGATCGAGGAATAAAGCACCTGGCCGCCGGGACCCAGGCGGTCTTCCGGCGCCCCATCGGTGGCGAACAGGGGACTGACCAGGATCGAGCGGCTGACCGTTTCCAGATACGAGGGACAGGTAAAGAACCCTTGCAGCACAGCGCCGATGCCTCCGATTTTGCCGGCGGCTTCGTGGGTGACGTGAACGATAACGTTTTCATCGGCCATAGCGAGTCTCTCCAACCAGTTCTTTCCGCAGCCAACCCCGAGTTAGTCAGCCTGCGAATAAAGTCTACGAAATGGTTGGGGTTCGGCCAAATGGGAGGCAGACATTGAATGCGGGTTTCCGAAGGACCGAGAATCCCGCGACAGGGGAAGACGATTCGAGGTCAACACCACGCCATGCAGCTGCGACTCCGCCATTCCTGCGAAAGCAGGAATCCACGAATCCTGGGATTTGCCCGATTTCACGAAAAGGATTCCCGCATGTGCGGGAATGACGCCGGGACAAGCGTTTCTCTCAACTGATTCGCGTCCGCAGGTTTCGGATGTAGCCGAGCAAGACCTGTTTGGGGATATCCTCCAGTTCCGGGTCGGGTTCCTTGCTTGTGACGAGCCTGTCGAGGATCAGGGCGGCCTTGCGTCGGTGCGGCAGAATAAGCTCGGCGGTGCGCTGGGCGTCGTTAAGGTCGCCATTGGCCATCTGACGCAAATAACGGAGGATGAAGTCCGTAAGTTTTTCCTCGTTGATGTCGGAGGGGGAGGCCGGCGCCGGTCCGGCAGGGCCGTCCGGAACCGCTTTCTCCTGAAGGATGTCCCGCGTGATCTGGAGGGTTTCGAGCATCAACTGCCGCTGCCGTTGCTCCTCGGTTTCATCGATGGGAGCAAGCTTGAGTTCGTCCTCCTCGGTAACGGGCTGCGGGACGTAGACCTTGTTGTGGCAGCCGGGGCACTTGCCCCATTTGCCGCCCGTGCTATCCGGGGCTTCGATCTTCTTGCCACAGAGGCTGCATTGGAATTTGATGGTCATTTCCAGTTCCTCACCGGGGTTTTCTCATCAACTGCCGGCCGTGTACTCCGCCGCGACGTCGGTCGTGATGCCGCCGCGGGGGGTGAATCGGGCCGTCACTTTCATCCAGCAGGGCCGGCATACGCCGGTCAGATCGTCCAGTATATCGTTGGTCAGCGATTCATAGAAGATGCCCTTGTTGCGAAAGCCCTGCAGGTAGTACTTGAGGCTCTTGAGCTCGATGCAGGTCTTGTCGGGGCAGTACTCGATCGTGATTTCGCCAAAGTCCGGCTGTCCCGTCTTAGGACAGACGCTCGTGAACTCCGGGCATCGGATCGTGATCCGGTACTGCCGACCGGGGCGCGGGTTGTCGAATACTTCTATCTTCTCGCGATCAGTCATCGTTGTCCTTAATCTGGAGTTCGGGAAGACGTCGGAACAGATCAAATCCTCATCGTCCGGGACTCCAATCCTTGTTTCCTGTTGGTTCAGTATAATCTTCGTGACATCGTCGGACAAGCCCGAACCGCGAAAATGGATCGACAGATCAGGCCTCGAACGATAGCATGAAGCCGAGCCGGGGTATCCGTCCGGCCGTAGGTTATCGGTCGTAGGGGCGGGCCGTGAATTGATGGTCGCCTCCACCGAAAAACGCCACAATCGGTGGTTCTACGTTGCAGGTGCAAAAAAGGATTGGGACATGGCGCAAACGAAAGCGGTTGTGTTGGTCAGCGGGGGCCTGGATTCGGCGACGACTCTGGCCATCGCCCGCAAAGAGGGCTTTGCCTGCCATGCTCTGACTTTTCGTTACGGCCAGCGCCACAGCCGGGAGATCGACGCGGCCCGGCGGGTGGCCCAGGCGTTCGGTACGGTCGAACATCGATTGATCGACATCGACCTGCGAGCCCTCGGCGGCTCGGCTCTCACGGATTCGCGGATCGACGTGCCGAAAGACCGGCCGGACTTGGGAGATTCCGCGGACATCCCGCCGACGTACGTGCCGGCGCGGAACACGATTTTTCTCAGTTACGCCCTGGCTTGGGCGGAGGTCCTGGCGGCCTTCGACATCTTCATCGGCGTCAACTCGACGGACTACAGCGGCTATCCGGATTGTCGTGCGGAGTTCATCGCGGCGTTCGAGACCATGGCCAATCTGTC
>CALMMH010000036.1 GCA_937868145.1 uncultured Phycisphaerales bacterium | reverse complement strand
TGGTCAAGAACACGCCGAAGAAGCCCGAGACGGTCGAATTCAGCTACTACAACGTCTCCATCGACAAGAAGAACTTCGTCCCGATGAAGATGGAGTTCCACGACAGGGCAGGCACGCTCTACCGCACGATCGAATCGAAAAAGGTCGAAGAGATCCAGGGCTTTCAGACGGTGACGGTTTCGCTCGTCCAGGATCTCAAGAGCGGCAGCAAGACCGAGACGACCTTCAGCAACGTCAAGTACAACATCGGCATCGGAGACATCTTCGAGGAACGATACCTCCGCAAGCCGCCGCAGGAGGTCACGAAATGACGGTTGCCGATCGCCAAAGGAATGAAAAGCGGCCCACCTGGGTTCGGCGTTCTCTGGGGTGGTGCCGTATCCGACGACCGGGGACGCTGTCCCCGGACCCCTGGCATTTTGCGCTTTTCGCCAGCGGCATGGATATGGCCCGGCTAACAGTCGGCGGACCAATGTCGGCTTCGAGGCCTGCGTTGAGCGACATCAGCCAGCGAACCAAGCAACAACCCATCATGGGACTCATTCCCTCCATCATGCCATTGGCCCAATGCGAAAAATGCCAGGGGTTTGGGGACGGAGTCC
This sequence comes from uncultured Phycisphaerales bacterium, assembly GCA_937868145.1. GTDB lineage: Bacteria > Planctomycetota > Phycisphaerae > Sedimentisphaerales > Anaerobacaceae > PLanc-01. Next base: position 3,095 of record CALMMH010000036.1, on the reverse strand, counting down.
CCAAGAGGCGAGAGACTGCGCAAAACGCGAATGGACCTGAGAAGTCCGTGTTCAGCAAGAGTGTCGTAGCTGCGGCAATCCTTCTTACCACAGCCCTTGCCATCATCGCCAGCGCCCAGCAGGAGCCGAACGAGCCGCAGGAGCAGCAGGAAAAGCAGGAGAAGAGGAACGCCGTCAGAGAATTCCTGGAGAAACTCGACACCGAATACCACGGTTTCTACGAAACCCGCGTCGGAACGCGCGTCCTGGACGATCCCTACGAGCGCAAGGATCTGTCGATCGGCGAGGCCCGATATCAGTTCGACCTGTTCTCCTCGCGCGACTGGGGCGATATCAAAGTCAAAGGCGACGCCTACGGCGACTTCGTCGAGGAGCAGGCGGATTTCGACCTGCGCGAGGCGAACGTCTTTCTGCGTCCGTCGGATTCCGTGGATCTCAAGATCGGCCGCCAGGTCCTCACCTGGGGCACGGGCGACCTGATCTTCATCAACGATCTGTTTCCGAAGGACTGGATCTCGTTCTTCATCGGACGGGACACGGAGTATCTCAAGGCCCCTTCCGACGCGGTCAAGGTGAGCCTGTTCTCCGACGCAGCCAATCTGGACGTGGTCTATACGCCGGAGTTTGACTCCGACCGCTACATCACCGGGGACCGGCTCTCCTACTGGAACCCAATCCTCGGCCGCACCGCCGGCGAAGACGATGAGATGATGATCTCGCGACGCCGGGAGTTCTTCGAAGAAGACGAAACCGCCATCCGCCTCTATCGCAACATCAAGAACTACGAACTGGCTCTCTATGGCTACTGGGGCTACTGGAAGAGCCCGGCCGGATTCAACGAAGCGCTGACCCGGGCGACCTTCCCCGAACTGTACGTCTACGGCGCCAGCGCCCGCGGCACAGTCGGCAAGGGCATCGCCAACGCGGAGATCGGCTATTACGACTCCGTAGAGGACCGCAGCGGCGACGACCCGCTGATCAACAATTCGGAGATGCGGTACCTCGTCGGCTACACGCAGGAGATCGCCCGCGACTTCACCGCCGGCGTGCAGTACTACATCGAGCAACTGCTCGATTACGGCGATTACGAAGACAGTCTCGCTCCGGGCAACCCGTCCCGCGACGAGTTCCGTCACCTCACGAGCCTTCGACTGACGAAGTTGCTGATGAACCAGAACCTCATGCTCTCGCTGTTCACCTACTACTGTCCCTCGGATGAGGACGTCTACATGCGTCCGATGGTCAACTACAAGGCCAGCGACCAATTGATGTACGAGGTGGGCGCCAACGTCTTCTTCGGCGACGAACGCCACACCTTCTTCAACCAGTTCCACAACAACACGAACATCTATTTCGGCGTGCGGTACAGTTTCTGATGAGGTCAAAGAACATCCGGATATCGTGGGTCAGAATCGCTTCCTGAGAACAGGCCCATCCGGATGTTGCGTTTTTCGCATTTTCGGGTTCCAGCGGAGAGAGCGAAGAGGCCCGCCGCGATGCCGGGCTCTCTCCGCCGTATACCCACCGACTGCGGCGCTCGGGTCGCTCGCCAGCGTTGCGGGTTCCCACTTGCGATGCATCGCAAGTGGGGTCCCTACCCTATCCTCCGAGCCGGCGCATATAGTCTATCGCACACGGTACGATTCTGTCCATTCCAAGATGGGGAGTTCTCCTATGACGATGCCACCCACACCAAATCGACGTGACCGGTGTGGCACGGCATGCCAGACTCTCCGCTGGTACCCCGCAAAGCGATAAACGCAATAGTCTTCATTCGATCTTCCAGGGAAGAACGCGGAGGGCTATGAAAGACCAAGGGCATGGAGAAGAGGCAACACTCGCCTCATCTTCATGCCCTCGTAGTTCAGCTATCCGATGGATGGCGCTCAGCTCCGCCAGGGGCGGGCTCGGTTCTTCACGTTGCTCAACGTTTCGTTGAGGATCTTGGCGTCCTCGGCGATCTCGAAGTCGAACATGCCGGCCAGCGTGTGGTCGGCGCCGTTTTCGAACACGTATTTGAAAGCGTCCGCCGGTCGGATCGCCCCGGCGGCCATCACCTTGAACGCAATCCACGGCTTGGTCACGTTCTTCATCACCTCGATCGTCTGCTGCGGGTCGCGGCACCAGTACCCCGGGACCTCATTGTAAGGACCCTTGAGTTCGTTGGGCTTCGGGGCGCTGGGATAATTGTGATGGTGGAACGTCTTGATGTAGAAGTCGGCCGGAATGTTGTGCTTCTCGCACTGGACGACCACGTTCAGGTCGTGACAACCGACGCCGGAGGGAACGCCGAGATCCTTGCCGATCTCGACCGCCTTGCGGACCAGGTCCATCTTCCCCTGGGCGCAAAGCGGATCGGAGCGGACGCCCCAGAGATAGAGAGCCTCGGTGCCTTCGTCAACCAGTTCCTTCGCCATGTCGGCGTAGCCCTTCATGTCGTCGGTGATCTCGGCGATGGGGCAGATGATCCACTGGATCTTGCCGCCATAGCGCTGGCGGTAGCGTTTGAGCATCGACACGATCCCCGGCGGGTTGTGGATCGACAGCGTGTTGATGCCGTGCGCCTCGGCCAGGGCCATCGTCTCGTGGATCTTCTCCTCGGTGTTGTAGTGAGCGCAGAGGTTGTAGACGTACTGAAGGTCCCGGCTGTGCGTGTAATGGGTCAGGAGGTTGCCGCCCAAGAGCATCCGGCTGACCTGCATATTCCCGATCTTTCCCGTCGGCATGGTCGACTTGGAGCCCGGCTCGACCTTGATCGCGGGCGGATTGCCCGCGCCGGCCTGGGCCGAAGTCATGGCCACCATCCCCCCTACCGAAGCCGCCAGGGAGTGCTTCATAAAACCGCGACGATTCACTTGCGACGACATGACATTCTCCTTTTTCGTGGATAAGAAACTACCTTTTCTTCGGAGGCACAGATGGGGTGTACTCCTTAGATGGCTGAGTCACACTTGCGATCACGAGAATACCCACAAGCCTCGACGGGACCCTTTCTGAACGCCGTGGCCTTTCAACTCCTGTAGAACAGTTCGGACTCTATGGTGCCATTCGGGATCCCTCGGGTTTCCCATTATGCAGGACTCCGAGCACATGTA
>CALMMH010000035.1 GCA_937868145.1 uncultured Phycisphaerales bacterium | reverse complement strand
CCCCAATGCCGCTCGATCTGTTCCAGGCTCTTGCCCTTGGTTTCCGGGACGTACGCCCGGACGAAGATCAGCAGCACGATGCAGAACACGCCGTAGAGCCAGAATGGGAACCCGCGGTGAAAGGTCGCGACCAGCCAGGGGTTTTCGTCCATCATGGGGAACGTCTGCGAGACGATGTAGTTGGCGATCCACAGGCAGACGGTGGCGATCGCCATCGCTCGGCCGCGAATCCGTGTCGGGAAGATCTCCGAGAGGATCACCCAGGTCACCGGGCCCACCGACAGCGCGAAGCACGCGATGTATCCCAGGACGAACAGCAGCATCCACAGGCCGGTTGATTGCAGATACGCAGCCAGGCCCATCGCGACCAGACAGACGCCCATCCCCGCCGACCCGATCGTCATTAAGGGCTTTCGACCGATCCGGTCCACGGTCCGGATCGCAACGATCGTGAACGTGAGGTTCACCACCCCGACCACGATCGTCTGGAGCAGCGCCGCATTCGTCCCGGCCCCCATCTTCTTGAAGATTTCCGTGCCGAAGTACAGGAACACGTTGATCCCGGTGACCTGCTGCAAAACCGCCAGGACCACTCCAATGACCAGGACGATTCGCATGCCGGGCAGAAAGAGTTGTCGGAGAGAGCCGCTCTCGTGGGTCAGGGTCTCCCGAATCTCGGCCAATTCCGTGCGGGCGTAGTCGGCCCCATCCACGCGGGACAGAATATGCAAAGCCTCGTCGGTGCGCCCCTGCTTCGTCAGCCAACGCGGGCTCTCGGGAACCGCGAACGCCAGGATCAGCAGGCCCAGGGCCGGCAGCGCCTCGGACCCGAACATCCACCGCCAGCCCAGTTGTTCGTTCCAGGCCGCATCCCCCTGCAAGGCGATGAAGTAGTTGACGAAGTAGACGACGAGGAAACCGCTGACGATGGCGAACTGGTTGATGGAGACCATCCGCCCCCGGATGCGGGCCGGGCTGATCTCCGCGATGTACATAGGTGAAATCAGCGAGGCCGCTCCGACGCCCAGGCCGCCAAGGATGCGGTAGAGGATGAACGTCGTGAGCGTGCGAGGAATCGCGGTCCCGACCGCCGAGATGAAAAACAGGACAGCCGAGACGATCAGCGCCTTCTTGCGGCCGAAACGGTCGCTCAAGGGTCCCGCCCCGATCGCCCCGAGGGCACAACCGAGCAACGCACAGCCCATGGCCCAGCCTTCCTGGCGGGGATTGAGCGAGAAGTGAGCCTTCAGGGGTCCGATGGCGCCGTTGATCACGCCGGTGTCGTACCCGAACAACAGGCCGCCCAAGGCTGCCACGAGAGTAACGACAAACACGTAGGTCGTGCTCCCGATCCGACGGTCTTCCGCTCCGAGACTGCGTTCTCCGTCTGTCATGTCAGGACTCTCGTTCATTCTCGATACTCCCTCTGAAGGCTACGTCATCCATCGCCGGACAACTTGGCACGACACAAGACAACCTCCGAGTGGCGTCGGCAAGACCAAAGGGCTTGCCGATGTCGCATGATCGCAAGACCCTCGTCAAACTTCGCTTGGCGATGCCACCCGACGTGGAATCAAGACCGATGGAACAACCTTACTGCCCGCAGCTCTCGATCGCGTGCTTCAGGGCCCAATCGATGAACATCGCGTAGTTGTCGTTGCGGTAGCTGCCGTCGGGCTTCAGGCAGTTGCGGCGCGCCTGCTCCATCTCTTCCATGAGCGGGGTCGCCTTGTCGCCGAACCGCTGCGCCGTCCTGGCCGCGTGCAGCACGACGGGTTCCCGCGAATCCAACAGACCCTGCGCCAGGACCGGCAGAGCCTCGCTGTACGTTCCCAGCCCGCAGAGCACGTCGGCCGCCGCGAACCGAACGTCGGGACTCGGGTCGTCCAGAAGCTCCTTGAGCGCCTCGGTCGCCGGCGCGGCCTCCTGGCCAAGCGACGCGAAATAGATCACCGCCCAGTAGCGAACCGCGCTGTCCGGATCCCCCAACGACTCCATCATCGCCGGCAGGAACCGGGTATCGGAGCCCACCAACTCCGCCACGTCCAGGATGGTCGACGCCGAGAACTTCTCCGCATTGCGGGCCATGTCATACGGGGCCGCGCCGGCCGAACGGATGTGCATCTCGGCTTCCGGCAGCAACCCGGTGTCCTTCGTTTCGAGCATCCAATCCCGCAGCCGCTTACGCATCTGGAGGAGCGTCTCATGATGTTCCGGCGAATCGATCAGGTTGTCAGACTCGTTCGGATCGACCAGGGTGTCGTACAACTCTTCGACCGGCTTGGTCGGCTGCCAGTACAGCTTCTCCATTCCAGCCATCCCGCCCGCGGCGGCGACGGCTCGCAACTCCTGCATGATCTCAGCCTGGTCGCAGTAGTCGCTCGGCTGCGCGTACGGCAGGTGCGGCATGAAATTGCGGATGTACTTGAATCGTTTGTCTCGCATGCAGCGGGACATCTCGTAGGCCTCATCGACCCGGCTGGCGGCCCCGACCACGTATTCGCGGGCGCCGGCCGTCTTGCCGAGGAACGGTTGGCCCTGCATGTAGGATTGGATGGGCACGTTGGCCAGCGACAGCACCGTCGGCGCGAAATCGACGAAGCTGACGAGCTGGTCGGCCCGGCCGCCGGGGGTGTAGATCGTCATATTCTGATACGGACGCGGAACCCGAACCAGCAGCGGAACGCGCAGGCCCGAATCGTGCAGGCTCCGCTTGAACCGCGGCAGACCCATGCCGTGATCGGAGAAAAAGAACACGATCGTGCTCTCCGACACCGCGTCGAGCTCCAGGTCGCGGAGGATGTCGCCGACCTGCTTGTCCATCAGCGTGATCAGGTCGTAGTAGCGGGCCCACATCTTGCGGACCGTCGGCGTGTCGGGATAGTAGGCCGGCAGGATCATGTTCCTGGGGTCGTGCCGCTCCTCGGGCTTGAGCTTGGAGCCGCAACGGGCCTCGAACTCCTCGTCGCTGCCGTTGATCTGGCTCTGGTGCGTGGTCGTCAGATTGAAGACGCTGAAGAACGGCTGGCCCACCCCCCGGTTGCGCCAGTGGGCGGTTTCACTCACGTCGTTCCAGATTGTCGGGTCCTTGAAGTTGTAATCTTCCTTGACGTTGTTCGAGCAGTAGTAGCCGGCGGCTCGCAGCAGTTTCGGGAACGGCTCGATCTGCCCGGGGATCGCAACCTCCGAACGAAGGTGCTGAGTCCCCAGCGACGTGGCGTGGACGCCGGTGATCAGGCAGGACCGCGACGGCGAGCAGACCGGGGCCGTCGCGAAGGCGTTTTTGTAGAGGATCGAAGTGCCGGCCAGGCGGTCGATGTTCGGCGTGATCGCCAGCGGGTCGCCGTAGCAGCCCAGGTAGGGACTGATGTCCTCGCAGGTGATCCACAGAATGTTCGGCTTGATCGGGGAGAAGTAGGCCGGCGTTGCAGCCGCAGGCTGAAATGGAACCGGGCGAGGGCCCGAATCAACACATCCGGCCAGGGTCACGCCGGCGGCACAGGCCCCGGCGGCCTTCAAGAAATCACGACGTGTACGAATACGGGAATCCATTGTGTTGCTCCATAATCCGATCCGTCATTCCTGGGCCTCGACAACCTTCGCATCGCGAACGCTGCGAATGGGCTTGTCTCCACGAGCCATCAGCTCGGCCGTCACGGTGTAATCGCCCGGCTTCGACGGCACAGGCAACACGGCCGAAAGGCTCGTGCTGCCGAGGGCCTCTATTGTACACGGAATGTCGCGGGAAGCGACGGTCTTGCCGTTCTTCGTCAGGCGAAGACGCATCGTACCCTGCCACGACTCGTACAGGTCGTTGATGGCGATCGCCTTGAACTCGGCCTCCTTGCCCGCGGCCAGGTCCTGGCCCCAGTAGTCGAGCATGATCCCGACAGGCGAGAAGGCGTCGCGGAGGCGCTTCTCGAACAGCGGCTCGAACTTCAGCTTCTCCATGTTGATGAAGTGGTCGCTCGTGGCGCCCCCTTCCGGACGGGGCTTGTCGCCGGCCCGCGAATAGCCCAGGCCGCAGAAGTGCAGCACGCCGGCGCAGGCGCGGTGGGCCCGCCAGAATTCCGTTTTGGCCGCGAGGTATTTCGCGTAGATCTCGCGACGCTGCTCGGTTGTCGAGTTCGGGCCGATCAGCTTCTCGTAGACCGGGCCGGTCAGGCAGGTGGTCGTGCCGTCGCGGTTGAGCCAGAGCCAGGCGTACTCGTTGATGATGATCGGCAGCTTGGCCTTGCGCTGGGCCTCGCTCAGCGAAGGCACACCCGAAACGTTCGCCAGATCCTTGAGGCTCTTGACCTTCGAATTGCCCCAGTCGGAGTTGAACAGGCCGATCATCAGGTACGGATGCGTCTCGACGCAGTCGGCCTCGCTCTGCGGCTCGCCCCAGCCGTTGTCCCAGGGCCGATTCGAAAGGTCCAGATGCCGGACCTGGCTGAGGGCCTTGCCTGTCTCGACGGTGTTGCTCTCGTTCTGCGCGTCCCAGATCACCACGCACGGATGATTCCACCGCTCCCGCATCCACTCGACGTACTCCGGCGCGATCTTCTCGGCCTTGACCTTCTCCGGGTCCTCGCTCAGCGTCCAGATCGGGAACTCGTCCTGGATCAGGAAGCCTTCCTCGTCGGCGATGTCGTACCACAGCTCCGGCGGGAAGCCGATGCAGTAGCGGATCGAGTTCCAGTGCATGCCCTTGAATTTCTCATGGAGCCGGCGGACCCACTCTTTCCGCCAGGGCCGGTCGCCCCGCTCGGCGTCCTCGAAGAAACGGTACGCACAGACATTCGTGCCCCGCATGAAGTAGGGCTTGCCGTTGAGGATCGCCCGGCCGCTCTCACGGTCAAACCGGAACGACCGCATGCCGAAGCGAGTCTCGGCCGTGTCGACTCCGGTGCTGAGCGTGAGCTGATAGAGGAACGGGTCCTCGGGGCTCCACAGCCGGCACGATTTCAGCGGGATTACGATGTCCACCTTGGTGACGCCCTCGCCACCGACGGGGACGCCGGACTGCTGAACCATCCCGACAGCAGCGCCGCCTTTGGCCTCGCGAACCTCGCACGCGACAGAACAGGACGTCGCGGTCGACGATTGCAGCTCTGCAATGACCCGCACGCTGTGCGAGTCGATGTTCGGCACAGTCTGGACGTTCACGATCCGCGGCTCGCCCGAGAGGATCAGTTCCACGGAGTCGTAAACACCTGGGATATAGAGGTATTTCTCGAAGTCCCAGCCGGTGGGCTGCCCGGCGGGCAGGCACCCGCGGTCGGCCCCCACGCGGATGACCAACTCGTTTTCCTGCCCCGTTCCTTTCAATTGCGGCTTCACATCCAGCAACGCGGGGGTGAAGCACGGCAGATGCTCGCCAACAAGCTGGCCGTTGAGCCAGACCTTCGCGCCGTAGCGGGCCTTGTGGATCTTCAGAACCGCTACTGCGGGAATCGCCCCTTTGACGGTGAACGTGCGCCGATACCAGAAGGCCTGCCGCTTCTCGCTCTTTTTGCCGACCTCGTCGAACGCCGGCTCGGCCATGTCGATCAGACCGGGCACAGGAACCTTGCGGTCGAACCGCTCGGGGATCGAATCCATCGTCCCTTCCGCGACCTGCCACGTCCCGCTCAGATCGATCACGTGCCTGCCCGCCCCCAACCCGCTCTGGGGCACGCGAAGACCGAGAGGCTTCTTCTCCAACGCTCCGGCGGGCCCGCCGCCAACTATCGCCACGCACAGCCCCACGATGAACAGCACAACCGTAGTCCTCATGACTGGCTCCTATATCCTTCCAACCCGGCATGCAGCACTCGGGACATCATAGCATGTTCCTGTATCCAACACCACCCCTCCATTCTCATCCCGGCCCGACGTGTCGCCGAAATACACTTGCGAGTCAAGGTCCCATGACAATACAATAGATCCGCCATCACAAGAAAATCCCGAAACCATGGAAGCCTCCTGTTCAGCCGGCGTGTGTCGGCGGGGAGAAGGCACCAGCACGTGCCAGGTACTTTCTTTCAACTGATGAGAGGATAGAATCATGTGCGACCGTCAGATCCCCAACAGGCAAGTCATCCGAACGATCAGGACACGAAGGTTCTCCGTCGCCGGGTGCGCCATGACGCTAACAGCCGCCGGCCTTCTCTGCCTGGGTCTGTTCGCCGTCCCGTGTGCCGCCGGCGCTGAGAGCGGCGGCCGGCAGGCCGGCTCGGACAATTACGAGAAGATGTGGACCCAGACGTTCTCCGACGAGCAATGGCTCGGGATGCTCCGCCAGCGGGTCCATCAGCCGATGGCCGTCTGGTACAGCGTAGGAACGGGCACCATCGAGGCGGATGGCACCAGCTTCTCCTCCTCCGGCCTGAACTTCGAAAACAGCCGGTCCCGGGTGCTCGAGAAGCAACTGCAGGAAAACGGCCTCATGGCAAAGCACCCGCTCGCCTTCCTCCCGCTCTTCGACGACCAGGACCCCGAGACCGTGCTGACCGGCGCCGCGGCGTACACGCAGGCTCGATTCTATGGAGAGGTCCAGCCGAAGGACCTCGACAAGGCCATTGCCGCCCAGGTCGCTGCGGCGGTCCGCGAAAAGCTCCTGCCCCATCGCGACGTCCGGGTCCGAGCAGCCGCGATCGCCCTCCTCGGCGAAGCCGAATGGATCCTGCCCGAGGACATCGCCAAGGGGATGGACGACCAGACCAACGAGATTCGCATCATGACCGTGTCCCTGGCCGGCACGGCGAGGAACCACTGGAGTTGGGAGTCTGATCCGGACAACACGGACGAGCCGAACACGCCCGACCGGCTCACGCGAGACCAGTTCCATCAGCGCGAAGCACGACTGACGGAGATTCTTCTGACCCATCTGAACGACACGCATTACTACATCCGCGAGAACGCCGCGGACATTCTCCGCTGGAGCTTCATGCGGCGTGTCAACGAGTGGCAGCAGGAGAACCCCGGCAAGAGACCGATCGAGCGGCCCCGGGATTTCGACTGGGTCCGGTCCGAGTGGCAGCGGCGCGTGACAACCCAGAAGACCTGGACGAACTGGTGGAAGCAGAACGGCGCCCCCAAGCCCAAGACGCCCTGACCTGAGCGGCTCGGCGTGACAGAATTCATTGAAAGTGGGACCTGTCCCTCGGATCTCCGGGATTCCCATAACATGCGCCGGTCTTC
>CALMMH010000034.1 GCA_937868145.1 uncultured Phycisphaerales bacterium | reverse complement strand
TCAGAAGTTGGAAGTGAGAAGGGCGAAGTCTCGATGTCCGGGGTGCATGACCGTAATTGCGCGTCCCCAGCGGCGAGCCGGGCCCCTAGGCTCAGACGGTTGCCCAAGACAGAGAAGGAAAGGGACGGACAAATCCGGATTCCGGCCTTCGGCCGGGCATTTTTCGCATTGGGCCAGCAGCATGGTGGAGTTGGAGAGGATTGGGCCGAATCGTCGGCATGGAGCAAACCACGGTCCTGCTTTCGCGAAGGAATCCGGCCTGCGAAGGGAACAAACGCACGTTATCACGGCCACGCCCGATGCCTCAGTCCGTTCCGCATGACAGAGACAGGCTCCTGCCCCTGATGTGACCTACGGTCCCATCTCAACAACTTGGGACGAGTCCAACCTGTTGGGGCTGTCCGTGCGGGCGACCACCGGCTCCAGCACGGCTCGCCAGTTGTCGACGCCGGCGACACGGAAGGGTACTCGGACGCGCGATCTGGGGATGCCCGGCCCCATGTTCTGTCTTCACGGAAGCTGCTTGACGTCATAGCACCAGAGCGTGTCGTGGTAACGGAGGTAAAGCCGGCCGTCGAGCAAGACCGGGTGGGACCAGGCGTCGCGGTCGCGGACTTGCGTCAGTGGGAAGCGGCCGACGAGTTCGAGCTTGCCCTCGCCCGGCTTGAGCAGGGCGGCGGTCCCTTGCTCATCCAGCACGTAGAGCCGCCCGTCGGCGTAGATCGGGGCCCCAATCGCGAGGTCCTTCAACTCGTGCTTCGTTTCGCCCGTCCGCCAATCGATGCCGAGCCACCATTTCACGTCGCGATAGCCGGAAACGAACAGCGTATCGCCGACGAGGACGCCGCAACTGGTCACGCCGTCGACGGGGGACGTCCATCGGTGCTCTGCGGTCATGTCTTGCGGGCCTGAACCGAGTCGGTAGAGCCGGCCGTGCTCGGAGTAGGGCGTCATGAAGAACACGCAGCCGGATCCGTAGATGGGAGTCGAGACGTTGACGCCGTGGGGATTGTTCAGGGGCGCCGTCCAGAGGAGCTTGCCTGTGTCGGCGTCGACGCCGAAGCCGTGGGCCGAGGAGCAGTTGGCGATGATCCGCCGACCCGCAAAGCGGAAGAGGATCGGCGAGGAATGGGACGCGCGGTCGTCTTCTAGGGCAGGCGTGGTCCACACCGCTTCGCCTGTGACTTTGTCCAACGCCGCCATCAGGGCGTCGGAGCCGCCCGGCGTGACGATCAGTCTTGGCCCGTCGATCAGCAGACACTCGCTCAGGGCCCACGTGATGTTCTTGCCCTTGAATCGATCGAGGATGTCGATCGCCCACAGTTCCTTCCCCGTCCCGGCGTCGAGACAGGCCAGCCGGCCGTGAGCGTTCAGGTTGTACACGCGGCCGTCGGAGTAGACGCAGCAGGCCCGCGCCCCGGGGTAGGGGTTTTTCCAGGATCGGCCGTTCTTCGCTTGCCACACGATGGTTCCGTCGAGGTCGAGGGCAAAGACGACCAGATCGTCGCCGACATCGCCTGTGATGATGATCCGCCGGCCCACGATGATCGGCGAAGACCAGCCTTTGCCCAGGCCGTCCACTTTCCAGAGCAGTCTCGGCCCATCCTGCGGCCAGCTTTGCAGCAGACCCTTCTCGTCGGAGACGCCGTCTCGCTTCGGCCCGCGCCACTGCGGCCAACCCGGTTCCGGCGACGCGATCAGACCGTCGGTGGACAATCCGGCGAGTGCTGCGCCGGCGGAGGACAGCAGGATGCAGAACACCAGGCCCTGCATCCGTCTGATGGACGAGTGCGTCATGAGGATTCACCTCCTTCGATCGTCAGGCGAAAGTCGTGTAGGGTGGGGCTTGCCCCACCATTTCTTTCGTATCTTTCGTACGTCTTGGTGGGGCAAGCCCCACCCTACATTGTTGCGATTCTTATGATAACACGGAGACGGATGGTCGCAACGGCCTGCGTTACGGATCTTCGAGGAACTGGTCCCCGGCGACTTCGATCCGGCACTTGGGGATGGCGGTGAGGAACTGGCCGCCGTAGCGTTTGGTCACGACCCGGCTGTCGAGGATCACCACGATGCCGGTGTCGGTCTTGCTGCGGATCAGCCGGCCGAAGCCCTGTTTGAACTTGATGATGGCCGAGGGGAGCTGGTAGTCGTTGAACGGGTTGCCGCCTTGCTCGCGGATCTGTTCGAGCCGGCCGGCCAACAGCGGCTGGTCGGGCACCGCGAACGGCAGGCGCACGATGATCACGTTCGAGAGCGCCTCGCCCGGCACGTCGACGCCTTGCCAGAAGCTGTCGGTGCCGAAGAGGACGCAGCGGTCGTTGCTCTTGAAGTGCGCGATCATGGCGCTGCGGTCCATGTCCGCGCCCTGGCGGAGCAGGGTGAAGTCGTTCTCCTGTATCCAGTCTTCGATCCGCTCGGCGATGTTGTCGAGCATCTGGTAGCTGGTGAACAGGACGAAGGCCCGGCCGTGGGTCCTGTGCACGTACTTCTTGATCGCGTCGACCGCGGCCGAGAGGAATCCCGGCTCGTTCGGGTTGGGCATGGTCCGCTCGATGTAGAGCGTGACTTGTTTCTCATAGTCGAACGGCGAGTCGAGACGGAGGCCGTCGAAATCGGTCAGTCCGATCCGGCCGGCGAAGAACTTGAAGCCGTCGCTTGCATCCGTGCTCAGGGTCGCGCTGGTGAAGATCACGGAGCGGTACTTGCTCAGCAGGCATCGCTGGACGTCGGGTCCGACGTTCAGGGGGGCCGCCCGCAGGCGGATCGTGCGGTTCGATTTGCCTTCGGCCTCGACCCAGTAGATGCGGTCGGGCTGCTCCTGGTCCAGGAAGGTCCCCAGGTCCTCCAGCAGGCCGTTGCAGTGCTCCATCGCGCGGTCGATTTCGCCTTGTTTGTCCGGGTCCTCGGTCTCCTTGCTCAGTTTGCCGAGTTCCTTGCGAAGCGATTTGAGGCTGGACGAGAGCGTGTCGTTGACGAATCGCGCCGGGCATTTGCCGTTGGTCCGGTCCTTCTCGGCGTCGTACCAGGCCTGGACCTTGCGGAAGAAATCGTTCGCGATGTCGCTCGTCTCGGTGACCAGTTTGAGAAGTTCGTCGCCGTCGCTGTGGGTCAGGAGGCCGCGGTGCGTGCGGGGATTGTACAGCTCGTCGAGCAGGTACTTCGCCCGGTGATTGGTGATGTCGACGCCGAAGTGCTCCTCGGCGGCGCGTTCGAGATTGTGGGCTTCGTCCAGGACGACGATCTGGTAGTCGGGCAGCAGGCCTACCCCTTGCTCTTTGAGCGTCAGGTCGCTGAAGAGCAGCGCGTGGTTGGCGACGACGAGGTCGGCCTCGTCCCATTTCTTGCGAGCGTGGGCGTAGAAGCAGCCGCGATAGTGGTGGCACTTGCGGCCGCGGCAGTTGCCGTGCTCGCTGCGGACCTTGTCCCACGCGGTCCGGCTGGGCAGGAAGGGCAGGTCGCTGAGCGAGCCGTCCTGGGTGGTCTGGGCCCACTGGCGGATCATGTCGAGCTCGTGCGAGGAGGGGCCGAAGAGCGACTGCTGCATGCGAAAGGCGAAGTCAAGCCGGCGTTTGCAGAGGTAGTTGCCGCGGCCCTTGGCCAGGACCGCTACGAAGGATTGCGGCAGGCACGCCTGCAGGAACGGGATGTCCTTGTGGCTGAGCTGCTCCTGGAGTGTGATCGTGAACGTGCTGACGACGGCCTTCCGGCCGGTCTCGCAGAGATGCTGGATGACCGGCACCAGGTAGGCGAAGCTTTTGCCGACGCCGGTGCCCGCTTCGACGGCCAGGTGCCGACCGTCGGCGAACGCCTTCTGGATGGCGCAGGCCATCTCGATCTGCTGCGGCCGGGCTTCGAACCCCGGCATCGCGGCGGCGATCGGTCCGTTTGGACCCCAGAACTCCAGTGCGTCAGTGGCGCGTTGATCCTGTATCACGGAGACCTCAAACCTCGTAAACCCGCCATGCTATCGCAAAGTCGCGATCGCCGCAAGAACCACGCGCGAACTTCGGTGAACAGGGAAACAGATTGTCCGCAGGTTTCCAAGGGCTCGCAACCACATGGGACTGGCGTGAGAGAAACCGCCCACGGTGCCGACTGAGGAGAACAAGCAAGAAATTGCTCAAAAAAGAATCGGGGCGAGTGGATTTGAACCACCGACCTCTTGGTCCCGAACCAAGCGCTCTAGCCAAACTGAGCCACGCCCCGGTCAGCCAAAACCGTTATCATACTACCGGCCTTGGACGATTGCAAGTTATAACAGGTTCACCGGGTCAATATCAACACTAATTTTTACAGAAGGTCGAATTGGCCTTCCGGCGCGGAGGGCGGCGAAGAGCTTCCGCATGGCGGCTGCGTCGGGGGTTTGGACGATGATCTGAATCCGGTGGAACCGCTCGATCCGGCTGATCACCGCCGGCATCGGGCCGCGGACCTTGGCCTCGATTCGGTGCCGCTGGACCGCGTCGTCGATCTGCAGCCGCATCGCATTGGCCGCCGCCTCCAGCTTCTCGAACTTCTCGTCGCGCAGCATCACGATCGCCAGCCGCCAAAACGGCGGCAAATCGCACGCCTGCCGGTGCTTCATCTCCTCCCGCACGAACCCGTCAAAATCCTGGCTCATCGCGAACTTCACCGCCGGCTGCTCCGGGAAGTACGTCTGCACGTACACGACGCCCCTTTTCTCGGACCTCCCGGCCCGCCCGGCCACCTGCGAGGTCAACTGAAACGTCCGCTCGTTCGCCCGAAAATCCGGGATGTACAGGCACGTATCCGCGCTGACCACGCCCACCAGCGTCACGTTCGGAAAGTGCAGACCCTTGGCCAAAATCTGCGTCCCGGCCAGGATGTCGATCTGGCCCTGCCCAAACTCGTGCAGCAGCCGGTAATAGTCCTGGCTCGCCATCGAGTCGCTGTCCACCCGCGCCACCTTCGCCTGCGGGAAGCGCTTGCCCAACTCCTCCTCCAGCCTCTGCGAACCCACCCCGATCATCGTCATTTTTTTTCCGCACAGCGGGCAATCCTGCGGCACCAGCGTCTGGGCTCCGCAATAATGACAAATCGCGTACCCGTGGCTCATATGGCTGCCGCTGGCCGTCCGCACGTCCGGCAGCGGCTTCTTGAGCTTGTGGAACGTCAGCGACGTGTCGCAATTGCGGCATTGCAGCGTGTGCCGGCACGACGAGCAAAACACGAAATTGCTGTACCCGCGCCGGTTCAGCAGCAAAATCGCCTGTTCCTTCCGATCCAGGACCTCCGCCAGCCGCTCCGCCAGCGGGTTGCTCAGCAGCGCCAGGTGGTTCTCCTTGATCGTGTTGTCCCGCATGTCGATCAGCTTCATCTCGGGCATCGGCAGATCCATCACGCGCTTGGGCAGCCTCACCAGCTTGAAACTGTCCCGCAGGCGGCAGTTCTGCAGCGACTCCAGCGAAGGCGTCGCGCTGCCCAGAATGCAGTGAGCGCTCGCCAACTGCGCCCGCTTGATCGCGACGTCCCGCCCATGATAGCGGGGGGCCGTGTCCTGTTTGTAGCTCGGCTCGTGCTCCTCGTCGACCACGACCAGCCCGAGATTCGCCACAGGCGAAAAGATCGCCGACCGCGCCCCGATCACGACGTCCGTCAGTCCCGCTTTGACCTTCTGCCACTGCTGGTTCCGCTGCCCCCCGGTCAGTCCCGAATGCAGCACCGCCACCCGCTCGAACCGAGCCGCGAACCGCTGTACTGTCTGCGCCGTCAGCGCGATCTCCGGCAGCAGCACGATCGCAGCCTTGCCCCTCCGCACGACCTCCTCGATCGCCCGAATGTAGACCTCGGTCTTGCCGCTGTCGGTCACGCCGTGAAGCAAGGTCACGCCGAACCGCCCGGTCCGGACCTGCCCGACAACATGCTCCAAGGCAACTCGCTGATCGTCGTTGAGCACGATGTCCGTGCGAATCTCGTTCGCCCCCGCAACCATCTCCGGCAGCGCCGGCAGATCCGCGAACACCTTCTTTCGAACGACCCGCACGACCTGTTCATCGGCCAGCTTCTTGAGCACCGCGGCGCCGCAATCGGCCGTTTCCAGCAATTCCTCCGCGTCCATCGCGGCGTCCGCCACGAGGGCCTTGCGTTCCCGCAGGATCTCGACGATCCGCTTCTGCTTGGCCCCCTTGAGAGCGACCAGCATCTCCTCCCACGCGACGCCGAGATAGACGCACCGTCGCGTCTTGATGCCCGCGGCCCGCTTGACCGCTCCCGGTATCATCGCCGCCAGCACCTGTCCCAGCGGGCACACATAGTACTCGCTGGTCCAGAAGGCCAGTTCCATCAGTTGCGGCCCGAGCAGCGGCTCCTCATCCACCCGCCGAACGATGGATTTGAGCTGCCCGCCGCCCTTGCCGCCTGCGAACGACTTCTCGCGAGGCACGTCCGCCAGCACGCAGAACCCCGTCTCGATCTTGTTCTTCTTGCCAAACGGCACATCCACTCGCTGCCCGACGACAATCGGCCAAAGCTCCTCCGGCACGGCGTAGTCGAACTCGGTATCGGCCGCCGACTCCATGGCGATGCGGATGATGTGGCAGGGGACAGAGGACGGAGGACGGAGGTCGGAGGACGGCTGGCCACTGCCCTCACCCCTCTGTCTTCTGTCTTCGGTCCTCTGTCCTCCGGGACCGGCCTCCTGGGGCGGCTCTCCGAACAGACTCTTCGTTACCTCTTTGGCGCTCATGACTTACCATCCATTGGTCCACCCCTCGCTGAGTCTACAATACCTGGTATCCTCCCCGGCGTCAAGTCCATCCCACCCGCAGAGCAGGCACGAACAAAGCCGGCAAAAGAGGCAACAGACGCAGGAAGCAAATGGGTCGCAGGCCGGGCGGTAGGGTGGGCCGTGCCCACCGCTCCTAAAGACGAAGAGGAGGTTTCGAACCACGGACCACCCGACAATCCCGGCGAGGCCTCGCTGCACCCGGCCGCAACCCGAAGAATATGCTCACACAAAGCCACGAAGACACAAAGAAGAACAGGGAAAGGAAACATCTCCCACACTTCGTGGCTTTGTGGCTCTGTGTGAGAACCACGTCTTTCTCTTGCATTAGCTTACGCCGAGGAAACCGGCCGCCGAAAACGAAATGCGATTTCTTCTCGCGCGGAGACGCCGAGACGCAGAGGTAGGGTGGGGCTTGCCCC
>CALMMH010000033.1 GCA_937868145.1 uncultured Phycisphaerales bacterium | reverse complement strand
TCCGACCCGCCGCTGTCCGGGTTTGGCTCCATGTCCCCGCCGCTACAGTGATTGTAGACGACGTCCGCGTAGACCTCCATCTTGTGCGTGTGGCATTCCTGGATCAGGCTGACCAGTTGTTTCCGAGTGCCGAACCCGGTGGGAGTGCCGCCTCGTTGCTTGAACTCGCCGAGGTCGAAGTAATCGTAGGGGTCGTACCCCATTCCGAGCCGGTAGTCCGCCTTGTTCGCCGGCGGAAGCCACAGACCCGTGAAGCCGGAGGCCTGCAGAGCCGGCACCTTGGTCTTGACGTGGTTCCACCATTTCTCGACCAGGTTCTCTTTTTGAGCACAATCCCAGTAAAAGCCCTGCATTATCACGCCCATGGTTGACCTCCTTGTCAAATCGTCATGATCTGCAAACGGTCCCACCTCGCGTCCATGGTGTTCTCGATCAAGGTTGCCTGGATCCCGAATCGCATACAATTCCCCAAAACGCCCATAATTCTATGTGCATCGATCTCCCGTAATCAAGCAGAAAAAGACTGTCATGCGAAGCGAGGACGCACCCTAAGCTCCCTCTGAGAGGGATTCTGCTTGCCAGAGGAGGGGACTATTGTATTCTCTGCGTTGATAATAGCGTGGAGTTCTATGAATATCCGGATTGAAAGTCTGATCGAAGGGGCCCGGCGGGCGCGGGGCATCGTGGTAATTGTGGATGTGTTCCGTGCGTTCACCACAGCGGCGGTGGCGTTCGCGCGGGGGGCGGACCGGATCGTCATTGTGCCGGAGGTTGAAGAGGCTTTGCGGTTGCGAAGCAAGGGTGTTGGCGATGTCTGCGTGGGCGAGGTCAACGGCATTCGGCCTGAGGGGTTCGACTTCGGCAACTCGCCCCACGAACTGATGCAAGCGGAACTGGCGGGCAAAGTGGTCATCCTGTCCACGCGGGCAGGGACCGTCGGAGTCAAGGCGGCGGCCGAGGCTACGGAGGTTTACGGCGGCTCGTTTGTTGTGGCCGAGGCGACGGCACGGGCCATCCGCCGGGATGAGCCGGCGGAAGTCACCGTCGTGGCGATGGGATGGAATGCCGCCGTGCGGACCGATGAGGACGAGCTTTGTGCCTTGTACCTGCGGAACCTCTTGCAGGGCCGTCGGCCGGACCGGGATGCGGTTCACAAGCTCGTGCTGGCCAGCGGCGAGGTGGCCAAGTTTCATGATCCCGCCCAGCCGCACTTTCATCCGGAGGATTTGGAGATCGCTCTGGAGATCGACAAGTACGACTTTGGCGTTCGGATCTTCAAGGAAGGGGAGTTTCTCGTGGCGAGGCGACAAGGATGAGCGACTGGACCATCCAGAAACTGCTGACGTGGATCACCGAGTACCTGACGCAGAAGGACGTGGATTCGCCGCGGCTCAGCGCGGAATTGCTCCTGTCCAAAGTGCTGGGGCTCAAGCGGATCGAACTGTACACGCAGTTCGGCAAGGTTGTGCCGAAGGAGCAACTGGATCAACTCCACGGCCTGGTCAAGCGGGCGGGCCTGCACGAGCCGGTCGCGTATCTGGTCGGCAAGACGGAGTTCTACTCCATCGAGTTCGAGGTGACTTCCGACTGTCTGATCCCCCGGCCGGAAACCGAGCAGCTTGTGCAGCGGGCCATCGAATTTCTGCGCAAACGAGAGGCCGGCCAGTTCGTTTGCGACCTCTGCACCGGCTGCGGAATCATCGCTGTCGCGATTGCCAAGAATGTGCCTACCGCCAAAGTGATCGCGACCGACATTTCCACCGGGGCTCTGGCCCTGGCGACCCAGAACGTCGAGAGACACGGCCTCCAGGAGCGGATCGAGCTTCGCCAAGGCGATATCTTCGAGCCTCTGATTCCGCCGCTCGATCAGTTCGACCTGATTGCCAGCAACCCGCCGTACGTCAGCGCCGCCGAATACGAGACGCTCGACAAGAACGTGAAGGACTACGAACCCCGAATTGCCCTCTACGCAGGGGAGGGTGGCTTGGATGTGTACCGCCGGATCGCGGAGAAGGTGGGCCCGTTCCTTAAGCCCGATGGAGTTCTGCTGATGGAAATCGGCTACATGCAGGGACCCGCGGTCCGGGAACTGCTCGAACAGACCGGCGTCTTCGCCTCGATCGAGGTCGAGAAGGATTTCCAAAAACACGACCGTGTCGTCGTGGCCAAGAAGGCGTCCGCCTGACTTCAGTACGAGATCAGCGTGTGGATTCTGTGCGGGGCCAGCTTTGTGCGGCCGTGGAGATCCGTGAGTTCGATGACGAAGACGATGCCGACCACCTGGGCACCGACTTTTCTGATGAGTTCGCACGCGGCGCACATCGTGCCGCCGGTGGCGAGCAGGTCGTCTACCATCAGGACCTTGGCGCCCCGTGGGATGGCGTCGCGGTGCATCTCGAGCGTGTCCACGCCGTATTCGAGTTCGTAGGTGGCGCACTCCGTCGCCCCCGGGAGTTTGCCCTTCTTGCGAACGGGAATGAACCCGGCCCCGAGCCGTTCGGCGACCGCCGAGCCAAAGATGAACCCGCGGGCCTCGACCGCCGCGACGTACTGCACGCCGAATCCGAAGAACGGGGCGCACAATGCGTCGACCGTGGCCGGGAACGCCTTGGGGTCCGCCAGCAGCGGCGTGATGTCGCGGAACAAAATCCCCTTCTTCGGCCAATCCGGAATGTCGCGGATGTACTTCGTCAGATCAAGCTGTTCGGTGGCCATTTGGCATCTACTATTTACGAGTGACGATTGACTATTTGCCCCATCCGCCGCACGAGGTCGCATCCTGAGATGGGGCAGGCTTCGCGGCTGCGAAAGGACATCATAGAGAGTAATTCGTCAATCGTAAATAATAAATCTACTCGCCTTCCATGTACTCGTACAGGCTGGTCAGCGCGTCCCGGCGGATCTGGCGGATTCGCTCCCGAGTCAGGCTCATTTTCGTGCCGATCTCCTTGAGGCTCAAGGGACACTTCTCGCCGATGCCGTAATGCAGGCGAAGCACCTCGGCCTCGCGGGGATCCAGTTCGCTCAGCAGCCGCACCGCCTTGGCCTTCTCCTCGTCCTGGACCAGACCATCCTCGGGCCTTCCGGCGTTGTTGTCTTCCAGCGTCGATTCCAGGGCCACCGAGTCGTCCTGCTCGTCTGCGCCGAAGCTTTCGCCGGCGTTGCCCAGGACCTCGACGATCCGGTGGATCACCTTGGCCTTCCGCACAGGCAGGTGCATCAGGTCGGCCATCTCCTCGAGCGTCAGTTTCCTGCCGACCCGGCCTTCGACCTCGGATGCGGCGTGGCGCCACTGGTTGATCAGCGACACCATGTACGTGGGGACATGCACCGGCTGGATGTTCTCCAGCAGGGCCCGCTTGATGCTCTGCTTGATCCACCAGGCGGCGTACGTGCTGAATCGCGTGCCGCGGTCCGGATCGAAGTAGTCCACCGCCTTGATCAAGCCGAGGTTTCCTTCCTCGATCAGATCGCCCAGGCTCATGCCCCGGCCGCTGTACTTCTTGGCGATGTTGACCACCAGCCGCAGGTTGCTTCGAACGAGTTGCTCCCGGGCCAGCGGATCATTCTCGTCCATGACTTTCTTGCCGTACTCGTACTCCTCCGCGGCCGTCAACAGAGATGCCTCGTCGATTTCTTTGAGGTAGTCTTTGAGTGTGACGTCGAAAATGATACGCTCCTCCCGCCCGACTGCAAGTCTCTCGACTCGAGCCACCCGGGCTTATTTCATCAATCCTCACTGGTGTTCGCCGACGGACAGGGACACTCCCGGCCAGACGGTTGTTCACCCATCAGTATCGACTGGAGCCGGGAGGTGGTTTAGTCCCGATGTAGAGGGTTCAGAGGAAAAGACGCAAAAAGATTGCGGGGGCCCGCGGAACAGTCCTGGGAAAGGTTT
>CALMMH010000032.1 GCA_937868145.1 uncultured Phycisphaerales bacterium | reverse complement strand
GGGCGCCCGCTCGCCGGACGCTCTGGTCCCGGCCGACAGCTTCTCCGCCCGATGGACGGGCGAATTGGAAGTGCCGTTCACCTCGTCCTGGACCTTCACCGCCAACTGCGACGACTGCGTCCGGCTCTGGGTCAACGGCCAACTGCTCTTCGACAAATGGGGACAGCAGGGCGGCGTGGAATGGGTCGGAACGATCGACCTGGCCCAGGGACAAAAGTACAGCATCGTCATGGAGTACTACGAGAACTCCGGCGATGCGCGCGCCATGCTCTATTGGAGCAGCCCCTATTGGCTGACTCCGTATCAGCCCAAGCAGATCATTCCGCAGGGCGCGTTCTCTATGCCGATGAGAGCCAGAGTGCCTCAGCCGGCCAACAACGCTGTGGATGTTCTGCAGACGTCGATTCTTCGGTGGACCGCCGGAGAGAAGGCTGCTTTGCATGACGTCTACTTCGGCCAAGACGCGACCTCGGTCGCCAACGCGGATACGACGACCGCGGACATCTACCGCGGCCGGCAGGACCTCGACGCCGTCACCTTCGATCCGGGTCCCCTCGAGTGGAACAAGACCTACTATTGGCGGATCGACGAAGTCAACGACGCCAATCCGGAAAGCCCGTGGAAGGGCGCGGTGTGGGCCTTCACGGCGGCCGATTTCCTGATCGTGGACGACTTTGAGGCCTACACGGACGATTGGGAGAATCTCCAACGCATCTTCCAGGTCTGGGTCGATGGCGGCGGGTACACGCAGCCCGAGCCCGGCCAGGCCGGCAATGGCTCCGGAGCCCTCGTCGGCACCAACGAAGCGCCCTGGGCCGAGTTGGTGGTCGTTCACTCGGGCGAGCAGGCCTTGCCCATGTCCTATTTCAACGCGAATGCGCCGTACTACTCGGAGGCAGGACGGACCTGGGCCGAGCCGCAGGACTGGACGGTCAACGGGGTCGACACTCTCGTGCTGTTCGTCCAGGGCGGTTCCGTCAATGAATCGGGCGCTCTATACATCGTGCTGGAGGACAGCCTCGGCAACACGGGGACTGTTACTCACGCGAATGCTGACGCGGTGAAGTCGATCGCGTGGCTCGAGTGGAAGATTCCGCTGAGCAGCTTCAACACAGTTGACCCGACGAAGATTCAGAAGATGTCGATCGGTGTGGGCGCTCGCGGCGCAACCACCGCGGGCGGCAACGGTGTGCTCTATGTCGATGATGTCCGATTGATCAAGCCGTAACGTTCGTGGCCGGCGGCATCGCGCACTGGCCGATCATGTGAAAATGCCTGTTGGCAAAAGGGCTGCAAGGACGTTTCTTGCAGCCCTTTCTTTTTCCAACTGCATGGAAAGGGTGCCACAGCCAAACTTGTTTGGCTGTGCTCTGAAGAAGAGCCGGACCACTCCAGATCCACAGCCAAACGGGTTTGGCCGTGCCACCCGGAATTCCCGGCGTCTGCCGGACATGCGGCGCAGCCTCGAAATCCGCCACCGAATAACACCCGCACCCCCCTGTGTGTGCGACTAGATTTCGTGGGGGTTTCAGAAACGGAAACCATGGCCCTTCGACTCCGGGTGGCAGCGGCAAGCGGAGTCTTCGGAGCTTGCCGATGGCTCTTGTGCGACCGAGAGCGAACCATCGGTAAGCTGCGCGGACTTCGCTTACCGCTGCCACCCGAACAGGGACCTGCCCCTCTGCCGCCGATAGCCGGCCACACCCCACGAAACGTAGTCGCACCCCGCCGGATTCGTCCGAACACTATAGCGTAGACAGGTTGGGGGGTCGGGTGTAGGATAATCCATCGGTTTTGTGAATCCCCAGCGAACAACGGGATCGATCGCTTTGCAGGAATGAGTGGTTCAGGTATGGAAAAAGACAAAGAACTGACGGGCAACGGCGCCAACGGGAACGCGGGCGGCAACG